>JAJDDZ010000329.1 GCA_029260025.1 Phycisphaerae bacterium
CGGTAAGCCAGGAAAGTGCGACTGCGGAGCGCATGGCAAGAAAGTCGCAGACAAAGCAAAGAGCCCACACGCCAAGTCAGCAACCGGAGACTGCCCCTGCGGTAAGCCCGGCAAGTGCGACTGCGGAGCACATGGCAAGAAAGTTACTGACAAAGCGAATGCTCCTTGTTCCAAGTCTGGCGGCGCTCCCTGCTCCAAGTCCGCTGGCGCCCCCTGCCACAAGAGCGGCGCAAAGCTAGTCTCCGGAGAAGCTGGAAGCCCAATCGAAGCTCAGATGGCGAAGCTGCCCTCGATTCAATACCAAATCGGCGAGACCCTCACAGGCTGCTCGAAGTCTGCGGCGAAAATCGCTGAAGAAACCAAGACAAAGATGGTCTACCTCGTCGGCGACAAGTCGTTCGACGGTGAGGGCGAAGCAAAGGCCGCTTTGACCTCAGCCCTCGAAGAAGAAATCAACAATCTCAAATCAATGCAGTTCTCTGTCGGAAGCGACTGCGTACGCTGCCCCATCACCGCCAAGGGAATGGCCAAGAAGGCTGGCACCAAGGTCGCGTACCGCGTTGGCGGTATGGACTTCGCCGACAAGGATAAGGCTGCCAAGGCTGTCATTCTCGTCAGCGATGCAAGCGACGCCGTCAAGATGACTTACAAAGTCGCAGGCAAGAGCTTCTGCTGTGACAAGATGGCAGGCGGACACGTCAAAGAGACTGGAAAACCAATGACCTTCGTCGTAGGCGATGAAGAGACCTCCTGTGCAACCTCAGCAAAGCTGATGCTGAACAAGGCAAAGGTCCACGCGATGATCGCAGCCGCGGCTGCCGCACTCGCTTCGTAATAGAAACTCTAAAACCTCCATCAGAGCGGGCAAAGCTCGGGGCATCAAGACCCCGGGCTTTGCTTTTTTATCAAACGCGGCGCACAGGCCTACCCCCCCAACGTGCGAAGTCTCGCAACCAGCGCATTTCGCCTCGGACTCGAGTCAGGTTCATTCGCAACCGCCCGCCTGTAAGCTTCGATCGCCTCAATCGTTTTGCCGTCGTGAGCAAGTAGCTCCCCACGACAGACCAACACCCCAACATCATCCGGCGCGATCCGTTCGACCCGGCGAACGTGATCCCAAGCTTGAGCGATATCATCCCCAGTGTCTCGCTCTAAGAGGAGCATCGCGAGTTCTACGTTCGCCCCGACATGCTCAGAATCAAGGTCCACAGCCCTCCGATACTGAAGAATCGAACCGTCAAGATCGTTCTGCATGACGAGCGTGATCGCATATTCATACGCCCATCGCGCATCCCGCCCAAAACGTGAATCATGCTCCCGCAGATAAGCAATAGCCCCAGAAAGATCTGCGGTCTCGCGAAGCATCTTGACAAGCAGCAATTGACCAGCCACATCGTCCGGAGATTCCGCAACCCGCTGACGCAACGCCACCACCGCATCCCCGCGACCAGCTATCACAGCACGACGAGCCTCGCCAAGCGCAGCCACCGTCGGACCATGCCCTGGAACTTGCATCTCCGCAGTCTGCAGGACATCGAGCGCCTCGCCAAATCGACCAGCCCTCAGAAACGCCAGACCAAGATCGCGGTACGCATCCGTGTAACCCAGGTCAATCTCAATCGCACGTCGCAAATGAGAAATCCCCCGATCAACCTCACCAGTCCCCACAAGCGCCTGCCCATAGAGTCGAAGCGCCTGCGCACCATTCGGATGATCTCGACATGCAGCAGCAGAAAGCGTTCGGTTGTTCTTCCAATCACCATTTCGAACGACACATCGCCCCGTCATCGCAGCAAGAGCAATCGTCAGCAAAACTCGAACATCCACCCGACGAAGAAACGGACCAATCGCAACCGCTATCAACATCACCACCCAAACCGAAGGAAGATACCAAATCCGTTCCGCAAAAAAAGCTTGCAAGAGGACCAAAGCGTTCGACGTCGGCAGATAGCACAAAACACACAACAAGAACAAGAAACCGACCGTAGCATCACCCGCCCGAAATCGGCGAAAACCCCACACCCCTAGTGTGAAAAATACCACGATCCCGGCAAGCACATGCAAATCAAGCACACCAGTCGCCAGGCGAACCGCGTTGATCGAATAGTCAATATTCAAAACCTGTGGCCAACCGGTCTTGACCCAGTACATCCCCCAAAGTTGGATCGTACCGAGCAAACGCTGCCAAATCGGTGCACCGGAAAGCACGTTGATCGTCTTAGTAAGCGGTGCACTCTGTACGACGAATCCGTCGAGCGCGTTGACCCGCAAGACAGAATACACGACCACAGGAGTCGCAACATACCAAAGTCGACCCAGCGTAGCGGCAGATAACCAACGGACTGACGTTCTTTCAGCCCGCATCCGCCGATGAAAAAACCAATCCGCTGCCACAACGCAAACCGCTGCCACAACGCCACTTTCCTTGGAACCCATCGCAAGAAAAATCGCCGCGGCGGCGCCCAACGACCAGAAAAAACGACCCCGCCCGTCCTTGGCCTCCATCGCCTGACAATGCGCCAGCATCGCAACAACCACCCCCAGCGCCGCCAGAATGTCCGCCCGCCCCACCACACTCGCAACAACCTCCGAATGAATCGGAAGCGCCGCAAACAACAAACCAGAAACAAACGCGACCGGCCCATCCTCAGTGAACCGATAGGCTAGGCGCATAACAAGCATCGAAACAAGTGCGTGCAACACCACATTCCAACAATGTTGCAGCCCCGCCGCGAAAGGAATCAGAGTCTGAACAATCCGGTAAGAAGTCACGGCGACAGGTCGATAGAGAAGGTCGCGCCGCTCCCACGTCGTACCCGCCCCACCCCAATAATCCGTCGTCCAGATCGCCCCCCAAGACGCAGGCCCCACAACCTGAGGATTGAACTCAACGATAGGAACATCGTCGTGACAAAAGTCGTTGCCCAGCGTGCTCGCAAAGCAAAACACCGCCAACAACGCAACGACACCGGTCAATGCAGCTCGTCGCCGATGCGCCGAGTCTTCAATCGCCGGTAGCTGATCCGTACCGTCGGATGATCCCATACCCCTATCATTCCCGACCAGCAAGATCGCACAAGTTGGAACCAGAAAACCAACAACTAACAGCTATCAGAATTGCAGCCACCCGTCCCTCGCCGTAAACTCTGCCCCGCACGGGCGAGTGGCGGAATGGCAGACGCAGGGGATTTAAAATCCCCTCTGGTGAAAACCGGGTGCGGGTTCGAGTCCCGCCTTGCCCAATGAGAGAGTGAAATCAATAGCGGCATGTGCCCCGACACAAGCAGAACGCCCAGTTACAAAGCCGCCCCCGTCGGGAAGCGCTCCCTCAACAACCCCAACCCTCAAACCCCATACCGACCAAGAACCTCTTTCACAGACTCAACCAAACCCCCACGCTTCGCAGTAAACTGCGCCGGCTGCTGCTCAAGCCACTGCTTCCGATCCGCCCCGATCTCCTTGGAAAGCTCAACACCCAACCGAAGATCCTTGATTGAAACCTCACCGGCCTCCATCTCATCAGAACCAGCCACGATCCCAACCGTCTTCCCAGTGTCGCTCGCATACTTGAACTGCTTAGCGATCGCCTGATTACCAATATACAACTCGGCATTGATGTCAGCCGCGCGAAGCTCCGCAACCATTTTCTGGTATTCCGTGTTCAGCGTCTTATCAAGTCGCGTCACCAAAACCGCAGCCATCGTCGGCGACGTATCAATTTTCCCAAGCGTCTTCAGCGCAGCAAGAAGTCGATCGACCCCAATAGAAGCCCCGGTCGCAGGAACTTCTTGACCAGTAAATCGCTTCACCAAATCATCATACCGCCCACCACCAAACACGCTCCCGAATTCCCGAGCAACCCCGGCATCATCAACAACAGAAAAAGTCAAAACCCCTTCAAACACAGGCCCAGTGTAATAAGCAAGCCCACGAACAACCGTCGGATCGATCGTCACCCGATCATCGCAATACCCCGCCCCCGTTAACGCCACGTCGATCTGCCGAAGTTCATCAACGCCCTCTCGTCCGACCTCGCTCGCACCCACAAGCTTTTCGAGCACGTCGCACAAGTCCGCCCGAGTTTCGCCAACAGCCGAAAGGTATCCGATCACTACCTCGATCTGACTCGCCGAAAGTTGACACCCCGCCTTAAAATCGCCCGACTCATCCTTCCGCCCGCCCCCCAGAAGTTGCTTCACCCCGTCAATCCCGACGCGATCAAGTTTATCAATCGTACGCAACACATTTTGACCAATTGAAGCGTCAAGTTCTTTCCCGCCCCCGATCGTTTCGAGTACCCCGTTGAGAACTTTTCGATCGTTAAGACGAACTGCGTAATCGCCGCGCTCGATCCCAAGTGCCTCCAGCGCGTCACACATCACCATGCAACATTCCGCATCCGCAAGCATCGCATTCGTACCAACAGAGTCAAAATCAAACTGATAGAACTCGCGGAATCGCCCCGGTCCAGGTTTCTCAACGCGATACACCGGACCAACCTGATAACGCCGAAACGGGCGAGGCAAGTCCGGATTCATCGCGACGTAACGAGAAAGAGGAGCAGTCAAATCATATCGAAGCGCCACCCAGACATCGTCCTCATCGAGAAATGCAAAAATCCCTGCGTCAGGCTGATCCGCTTCAGGTAGAAATTTACCCAGACAATCCACATACTCCAGCGCCGGCGTCTCGAGAGGCCCATACCCGTACCGCTCGTAAACCTTGCGAATCGTGGCCACCATCCGATCGCGCGCAAGCACATCACCCGCATCAATATCCCGAAACCCCTTTAGTCGGCGAGGCTTCGTTCGTGTTGGTTTCTTCTTGGCCATGATCTCTCTGCGAGCTCTCGTTGCGTGATCACTCTGGCGGAAAACGCTAGGCGGTCAGTCTACGTTGCGCGAATAGGATGTAAAGCGAAGGAAATCGTAAGTCAATCGGACGATCGACTAGCCAGGCTGTTTTCCATAAATCGCAGCTAGCGCTTCATCAACGCTGGCACGCGAAACCGCAACCACGTCCCCGACCACCGTAATCATGGGTGCTTCCAGCGCCGCCTCAGCGACTCGCGCCACGATATCGCCAAGCGTAGAAACGACCTCGCGCTGTCGAGGCGTAGTACCATGAGAAATACAAGCAACCGGCGTATCTTCACCTCGACCGGCACCCAATAACCCGTCGACGATCACGCTCAACTCGTGACGACCCATCAAGATCACCAGCGTATCAATTCGAGAAAGAGCGTCATAATCATGACGCGATTCGCTAATTCCAGTCCCTGTCTTCGCGGTAATCACCACAAACGACCTCGCCACACCCCGACGCGAAACAGGCATCCCAGCAGCACCCGGACCAGAAGCAACCCTCGCACCACCACTAACCACCACCAAACAACACGCCGAC
>JAJDDZ010000330.1 GCA_029260025.1 Phycisphaerae bacterium
TTGAAATCAAACCAACCAGGAAATGTGAAAACCGGCCAAACCCCAGATTAGCTGCGAGTAAACGCCCCGCTCTTCCCGCCGCTCTTATGCTCAAGCTGAATAGGCCCCAACACGATCGACTTATCCGCAGCTTTAGTCATATCGTAAACCGTCAGGGCAGCCACAGACGCCCCCACCATCGCCTCCATCTCCACCCCAGTCCGACCAGCAGTCCTCGCCACACACGAGATAAGCAACTCGCCCTCAGAGACACGATCAAACTCAACTTGAACCCAGTCAAGAGACAGAGGATGACACAATGGGATAAGATCCCCCGTCCGTTTCGCAGCACCGATCCCAGCGATCCGAGCAGTCGCCAGCGCATCCCCTTTGGAAAGCGTACCTCCCATGATCATGTCTAAAACATCACAGCCGCACAAAACCCGAGCAGATGCCCGAGCCTCACGCGGAGTCACCGCCTTCTCAGAAACATCAACCATCCTCGCCTCGCCATCTGACGAAACATGGGACAACCCTCTCGATTTACCGCCTGGAATCATCTCTGTCCTTTCAACATTCGCTCATCAAACCTCACCAGTCTGCCCGCGATTCCGCAAGGACGCAACCAGCACGGCCATTCAATTTCGCACCCCAAAAGCAAGAACCGCACAACCAATGACCGATAACAATAGCTATGCAGACAACGCGACATCTGCTTTTGCTGGACGCCTACACTTTCGTCGCGCGGGTCAAACCAACCTTCAACCAGACCGATACCTCCGATATGGATCTGCATTCCCAAAGTCCATTACGCCCAGCCATCACCGCAGGATCCCTACGTCAAACATGGGCAACAAGATTCTTCGACTGGATCGCCGAATCCCGCGCACATCGTGTAATTCTTCTAGTGATGGGCATCTGGATTCTAAACGCGTTCGACTTGGTCCTGACCCTACTATCTCACGAGCAAGGCCTCCTACAAGAAGGAAACCCAGTCGCACGCTGGATCCTGAGCCTGGGAACCCCTTCCGTCATACTCTTCAAGGTAGGCCTGGTGATGATAGGAAGTTACCCACTTTTGCGATTCCGAACCGCAAGAATCACAGAATTGGGAACCCTTGTAATCTTTATCGCCTACGGACTGCTGGCAGTCCACTGGTCATCATGCTACGAGCTATACGCTACCACCATAAACGCCGACCTGAGCTACGCAGACATAAACGCGATCACCAAGGCAACCGTCACCCCGTAGCTAAGGCCTCACAACAAACCGATCCCGCCCCGTCCCAGTCCAGAGCTTGTTGTTCCAAGAACCCGCCGCACTCGTATCACGAATCGGTTGCGCGACATTGAACTCCTCGTTCCAATCGTAACCGAACTGTTTCAACGTCATCGCTTCCCCATGCCCATCAACAAAAATCGCATTCCCACGATCCTTGTGACGAGCCTCAACAGGAGAAAAACCGTACAACTCTGTGTCAAAACCCTCCGGAACTTCCTTATCTCCAGGACCAAAACGAGTCGCATTCTTTTCCGTCGCAAGTCGAGGCGGATCAAGAGTATAAGAATGCTCACCATGCCCCCGAGCACCGCCACGACTATCAGCAAAAGCAACCGTCTTAGCGGGCGAAGTTATCTGGTGCAGCGAAACAGCGAAATTATCCCAGCGCATCGGGTCACTATCCTGCCGACCATTCCCGAGGTACTGATAGTTGTAACCGTAAGCCCCGTTTCGAATATCTCTCTCGAATACAGGATCAGTAAGAGAGGGACAGTTGAATGTATCTTCCGTAATCGTCCGAACCACCGCAGGGTTCAGCGGGTAAGAGTCATCACCCCAGACCTTAGTCTTATCTCCACGCTGCACAGGCGACGGATCAACAATAGGCCCCTGCCCCATCTCCAAGAACCAAGGCCAACGAGGGGCTTCACGGTAGTAGTCATTCACGTACAGTTCGTTGTCTGGATCCCTAGGATTCCCTTTCTTCAATCGACCTGGCATGAACGTATCCCGATTCTCGTTCAAGTAGAAAATAGACGCGTTTCCGATGTTCTTCATCGTAGCAAGGCATGCGCTCGCCTTCGCAGCCCGCCGAGCAGCAGAGAGCGACGGAAGAAGAATCCCCATCAACAACCCAAGGATCGCAATCACAGCGAGTAGCTCAACCAGCGTAAATCCGTTCCGCTTTTCTCTCACAAGGATGCTCCCCTTCTTGGTTTCCGTCCTCATACCAGCAGTCGAAAGATGGTAGCCCCCCCGCCCAACAATGTCACGCAGAAACCAATCCCAAAATCGATATCCGCCAACGGTTGCCAAGTCCACCCGCTTTCGGTATCAAAAACCCAACATGCGGGACAATCCCCCACAACAGGAGACTACTATGCTAAAAAATATCTACATTGCCGGCGGAATGCGAACACCATTCGGAGCGTTCAGCGGAAGTCTATCAACGTTGACCGCCGCACAACTCGGCGCTCACGCCGTAAAAGCAACCATCAAAAGGTCAGGCCTAGACCCCAAAGAGGTAGACGAACTACTCTTCGGAAACGTCCTCAGCGCAGGACTAGGACAAAACCTCGCCAGGCAAGTAGCCCTAGGTGCAGACCTACCAACATCAGTAGGTTCAACAACTGTCAACAAGGTCTGCGGCTCGAGCTTAAAAACAGTAACTCTCGCCGCCCAGGCAATCCAATCCGGCGACGCAGGCCTCATCGTCGCAGGCGGCGCAGAATCTATGAGCAACGCCCCCTACCTCTTGCCAAAAGCACGAACCGGATACCGAATGGGAAACGGCGAAATCGTTGACTCCATGATCAACGACGGGCTCTGGGATGTCTACACCGATCGACACATGGGAACATGCGGAGACCAGTGCGTCACAAAATATGGCTTCACCCGCCAAGACCAAGACACTTACTCAGTCGAAAGTTACAACAGGGCGACCCGCGCAGTCAAAGAAGGCGAATTCGCCGAAGAAATCTCACCCATCGAAATCAAGACCCGAAAAGAAACCATCACCGTAGACACCGACGAAGACGTAGCAAAGTTCAGAGGCGAAGAGGCGATCAGAAAACTCCGCCCAGCCTTCGGAAAAGAAAGCACAATCACAGCAGGCAACGCATCATCCATCAACGACGGCGCAGCCTCTATGATCGTTTTCGACGACGAGAAAAAAGACGCCCTCGGATTAACACCAGACGCCAGAATCGTTGGCTACGCAAACGCAGCACTGGAGTCCGACTGGTTCACCATCGCCCCCATCTACGCCATCAAAACCCTCTGCGAAAAACTAAAAGTCGCCCCCAAAGACGTTGACCTCTACGAAATCAACGAAGCCTTCGCAGTAGTCTCAATGGTCGCCATCAAAGAGCTAAACCTCGACCACGCCAAGGTAAACATAAACGGCGGAGCAGTAGCAATCGGTCACCCCATTGGCGCAACCGGTTCGCGATTAATCAACACACTAACCAGATCCCTAATCCGTGAAAACAAAACCCTGGGAATCGCCTGCGCATGCATAGGAGGCGGCGAGGCACTAGCAGTGGCAGTAGAGCGATGCTAACCAACCGAAACTGAGCATCGAACAACAACGGTAGCAGCATAAGACACAACAGAGTCGGGTAGGTCAGGTGGATCTTTCCCCCGCAAGGCGAAAGGTTCACCTGCCTTAACCATTGATCCGCGAACCAATCAACGCCTACTCAAACCCTCTTACCGGCCAACGTAAAATGGCGAGCGAAAAGGAGAAGACGGGCAGGCCGTAGGTCGGATCATCGACCCAACATCTCGATTTGGCCATCGACTCAACGACTCGACAGTGCCATGCGTGGCATTCCCTAAGAACTCGCCGCCACTCTCATTCGCTAACCAAACGCAGCCGGCACCTCCAACGCGACAACCCGCCCGTGGGCACCCGTCATCAACTCCCCCGCCCTCCCAAAAGACAGGATCGAAAAACCAAGCGACGCAGGTCACGCACGTTGAAGGGTGCAGCCATTGCCCACCAACGTAAACCCCCAAAATCCACACCCAATCCCTCATTCACCCCCGCTAGCCGCCCCTAAAGCGCTGATCGCTTAAGAAATCCCACTGACCGATCACCCGTCACGTTATTAGATCAGAAAGGACAGCGCAAAGACCGCGCGAACGGAACAAAACAAATGGACCCCGACACCAGGCTAGCCTCCAACCACGTTCCGACCTCCGGTTGGACGTTTCGCTCGACCCAGCCAAGAAAAGACCCCAAAATGTCCCCAGACAGCTCCGAGACAGAAAAACATACAAACAAACCCATAATCAACCCTCACGCCCCCCAATCGACGATTCGCCAGAAAACGAACCCATTTCAACCCATCCAAGCACAAAAAAACGCAGCCAAGTCCGACAACCCCCGTAGTCTGCTAGGTCGTTTCGACGTTCAATCCTTTCCGTACAATGAGTTCTGTACCGAATCCAAAGCGAGCGAAGATGGCAGAAAAAACTCTCCGACAATTCAAAAACCACCCCCGAAACTGGCGAGAAAACTTCTACGTCTACCCAGTCATCTCCCGCCGGAGTCGAGGACTATCAATAGGCGTAAACCTGAACCCAGACACAGCCTGCAACTTCGACTGCGTTTATTGTCAGGTCGACCGCAAGACACCGCCAAGAACCCGCGAAGTTGATGTAACGCGCCTCCGAGAAGAACTCTCTACAATGATCGATCTCGCCAAGACAGGAGAGCTTTTCCAAGACCAAAAATTCGACGACGTCCCCGATGAGTTGCAACGAGTCAACGACATCGCCTTTTCTGGCGACGGCGAACCAACAACCTGCAAGGAATTCCTCGAATGCGTCACACTAACGGCCAACCTCAAAAATGAGGCGAGTCTCACTGGCACGAAGATCGTCCTAATCACCGACGCCTGCTACCTCACCAGACCAAGCGTGACAGAAGCTCTTGAAATCATGGACAGCAACGACGGAGAAATCTGGGCCAAGCTAGACGCAGGCACCGAGGCGTACTACCAAAAAGTGAATCGCCCCAACTATCCGCTAACCCACGTCATAGAAAACATAACAAGCGCCGCGTCCCTCCGCCCGGTCGTGATTCAATCACTATTCATGAACCTGGAGAGCAGTCCACCACCCAGCACAGAGATAAGCGCATACATCTCCCGCCTGAACGAAATCAAGAAAAACGGTGGAAAAATAGACTACGTTCAGATATACACGGTAGCCCGCCAACCAGCAGAATCCTTCGTAACCCCGCTTTCAAACCAACAAGTAGACCAAATCGCAATGGAAGTGAATCAAAATACCGACCTTAGAACCGAGACCTTCTATTCGTAGGTTGGATCATCGACGAAACATTGCCGAGACGATTCGTAGGTGGCTATCGCCCCGAACCGGAAGGAATCAACTCAAAATCAACACGAAAGGCATCGACGGTAAGCGCATCGACTTCCAATCGAATGATCAAAATCGATCCACAATTAAAATCTAAACCTAGAAGTGCTTCCATCGCCGGCGACGTCCCAACAAGGACTGGCTCAACCGCGACATCCGCATCGACATCGAAAAACGAGACCCCTGCGACAAACGTCGCGACTTCAATATCCTCAGCATCAAAAGCCCCCTCAACAAGATCGAGCAGCGTTGTACTACCGACCGCAAACGTACGCCCGCACCGAAACGGGATCGCGTCGAGTTGCGAGTCAGGACCAAGGGTCAGCCCAACATCGTCCAATCCAATCTGCGTAGCATCCGGCACGAAATCAGGATCGCCAGCGTCGAACGTTCCGACCGTCAGCGCCGCGCTGTGTGACGTATTGTTAATAATAATCACACTCACTGACCCGCGCGAACCAGCCCCATCCCCACCAAGCGACGAAGTTGAATTCAAGAAAGCATCACCGCACCCAGCAAGAAACAGCAAGCCCGCAAGCGTCAAACGACAAACGCGCCGAATCGAAAATGAATATGAACTACGCATCATCAACAACAATCCAGAAAACACCATGAATCATTCCGCCCGAACACCATCGGCCCCGCCCCCCGATCCCCATGAATCGACCGGCGATTACACCTTCGTCACTTCCCGCAAAACGCTCGTCGCGTACGAACCCGGCGGAAGAAAAACCGAGAGCTCAAGGTACTCGCCCCGATCATCGCGACCAGATGATACACCCGCATCTCCCAGCGGAACACGCAGCGG
>JAJDDZ010000034.1 GCA_029260025.1 Phycisphaerae bacterium
GAGTAGCCGATCGCCCTCGAATGCTTCCAGGTCACAGACCACCCGAGCGTGTTTCGTGTGCTCAACCTCCGCCAGCGTCGCTCGAACTCGCGCCTCCCGACCGATCGGACAGGGAGCAATATGATCGACGCTGACGTGTGATCCGACGCCCTCTTCGTGGTCCTCAAGAAAATCAACCAAGACCATCCGGGCGGCGATTTCAAAATGATGAGCTACCGACCATGTCGAGTAGACCCGATGGACGATCGCCCCGTCAAATGCTGGGCACATCTCCTCTGTCACGCGAACTACATGCTCTCGAATGATTCCTGGCTCAAATCCGGGTTTCATGGCGTCAATGCTACCTGTCAAGCGATTCTTGGGACCGGGCGGAAGTCTAGTCGACCCGCCCTCCGCAAGCAAAGCGGAGGAATCGGATCGCGGGAACCGTGTTTGACGCCGCCGAAAGGTGACATACAATGAGGTGCTATGATTCGGCGTGCTACCATTCTATTCGCGGCCCTTGTCGGGTTCGTCACGTTTGCCGGCGGTCCTCCAGCTACCGCAGGACCACGCGCCGGACTGGTTGCGAAAACGTGGGAGCTTGGTTTCGAGTTTTACGACCCGCAGCGAATCGAGGTCAATCTTTCGGGCGACTCTACCCCGACCACGTTCTGGTATGTCGTCTATCGTGTCACGAATCAAACTGGGCAAGACGTTTTCTTTACACCGTCGTTTCGGATCATAACCAATACCCTTCAGACGATCGTTGGTGGCGACGGGATCAGTCTCGACGTATACAACGCGATCGCAGCTCGCCACAAGAAGGAGTTTCCCTTCTTTGCGATTCCGTCCAAGGTAACTGGCAAGCTCCTGCAAGGCGGCGTCAACGCGAGGACCTCGGCAGCCGTGTTTACCACGTTTGATACCAAGGCCGCGGGATTTCGCGTTTTTGCTGGCGGACTCTCGGGCGACATCGAAAGATTGCCTAACCCGACATTCAAACCGGGCGAGCCTGAATCAGAAAAGAACAAACGTTTCTTCTTACTACGACGAACCCTTGAGCTGGATTACGATTTACCGGGCGATCCGGAAACCAGGAGTTACGCCAAACCAATTCGTCGCAACCGCCAGTGGGTATTGCGATAGAGAATAGATTCACGAAAACACCGGTCAGCGAATCGGTTCGACACGGAAAGCGGAGTACACGTTATGGCACATAAGAAGGGTCAAGGTTCCTCACGAAACGGACGCGATAGCAATCCGCAGTTTCTGGGAGTCAAACGATACGGCGGCGAAAAAGTGACGATCGGGACGATCATCCTTCGGCAGAACGGCACGCCCCATCTTCCGGGTCGTAACGTTGGGCGCGGTCGCGACGACACGCTGTTTGCCCTTGCCGACGGGATCGTTAGTTTCCGCGGACGCAAGGTCGATGTCGTCGTTCCTGAGTAACGACCGCCTAGCTCGCTTCAACTATTGAAACTGATGGGGTGGTCGTTCCGGACCACCCTTTTTCTATGGGCCGATACACGACATGCTCGTTGACGAAGCAGAAATCTACATCAAAGGGGGCAACGGCGGCGACGGTTGCACCAGCTTCAGACGCGAGAAATACGTCCCCAGAGGGGGTCCAGACGGCGGGGATGGCGGCAACGGCGGGAATGTCGTCGTCGTTGCGACTCCGGGCGTCGATACTCTGCTCGACTTCAAGGGAAAGCATCACTGGATCGCGCGAAACGGTCAGCCGGGTATGGGCAAGAAGATGTTCGGTAAGAACGCCGACGATCTGGTGCTGAGACTCCCAATTGGGACACTCATGTACGATCGCGACACCGGTGTCTTGATCAAAGACCTCGACGAGATGGAAGAGTGTATCTGCATCGCGGAAGGCGGCAAAGGCGGTCGCGGAAATGCCAAATTCGCCACGGCAACACACCAAGCCCCCATGCAGTCCGAAGCGGGCACTGACGGGCAGGAACGCTGGCTGAAGCTCTCGTTGAAGCTATTTGCTGACGTGGGGCTGGTCGGACTCCCCAACGCCGGGAAAAGCACAATCTTGTCGCGATTGTCCAAAGCACGACCAAAAATCGCCGACTACCCCTTCACCACCATGCAACCGCATCCCGGGATCGTCGAACTATCCGGAAATCGACGCTATGTTATGGCTGACATACCCGGTCTGATCGAAGGCGCGCACGAAGGCGCAGGGTTGGGCGACGAATTCCTCCGCCACATTGAACGAACGCGCGTGTTGCTCCATGTCGTGGATGTCGGAAGCGATTTGACGCCAGGCACCCCCGAGCAATCGTATTGGACAATTCGCGGCGAACTCGAAAAATACAGCCAAAAACTCGCTGACAAGGAGGAGATAATCGTCGCGAACAAGGTCGATCTTACAGATGGCCGCCAGGCGGCAGAGACGTTCGCCAAGGCCATTGGAAAGGATGTGTTGCCTATAAGTGCCGTGGCGGGTATAGGGTTGCCCAAAATGACTGAAATGCTTTGGAAGCTCGTGGAGGCAAGCAAGGATCCGGAAGAGAAGGCGAAGGAAGAACCTCAGGACGAACTTCCGATGCGGACTCCCCCCCACCTTCGAGAATCATGATCTACACCCCCGCACCATACGACGCCGACGCTCCCGTAGTCGTGATCGATATCGGGAATACGTCAGTTGCGATCGCAACTTGGTTCAAAGCTGCACTCATGACCCCACCCTCAGTCGCTACCGAGCACACGCCAGCGATCTACGAGGCGTTGATCGCGAATGTCGAAGCCATGCCCACAGGGCATGCGGCTGCCGTTGTTATCGCATCCGTGGTCCCCGAAGCTCTGGACCGGGTCCGTGAGTATGTCGAAACTTCGATGGATCGCATCCCGCTGGTCGTTGGTGAAAGGCTTCCGCTTCCAATAGATGTCGCAGTGGACGAAGTTCATGCTGTTGGCGTGGACCGAGTCTGCGCCGCCGCCGCCGCCTATCAAAAACTTGAAACCGCGTGTACTGTCATCGATTTCGGAACAGCCGTCACCGTGGATCTTGTCGATGGCGACGGAAAGTTTGTGGGCGGAGCGATTCTACCAGGCGTGAAAATGCAGCTCCGAGCTTTGCATGACCAGACTGCCGTCCTCCCCCTCGTCGAACCAGGATTCCCTGAGACCCCTTACGGGAAAAACACGACCGAAGCAATCCAAAACGGCGTATGCAGGGGTATCGCGGGGGCGGCAAGGGCTCTCGTCGAAGCATATTCAGCCCATCTGAACCATTGGCCCCACGTCGTTGCGACCGGTGGCGACCTGCAATGGCTACTTCCGCACTGCGACTTCATTGATACCCCCGTCCGCGATCTCACGCTCCAAGGCGTCGGCGTTGCTTACGCAAAGTATCTCGCCGCGATGGGCGCATGACTCCCGCCCCCCCCCATCGCTCCCAGCTGCTCACGCCACCCGGCGCTGGAGCGATTGCGATCGTCAGAATCACCGGAGCAGACCCCACTCGTTTGGTCGATACCCTTTTTCAATCATCAAACGATAAATCCTTGCAAGATACCCCGGCAGCGCAAGTTCGACACGGGCGCATTACCCAATCAGGCGAAGTTATCGACGACGTTGTCGCTTATCGTACGGAAATCGGAGATAGCGAAGCGGTGGATCTCTGTTGTCACGGAGGAATTCGCGTCGTCGAGCGGGTGCTCGATGGCCTCGAGGCGGCAGGGGCTCCACTTGATTCCGCAGGCGAGCAACGTTCGCCATGGTCTGCCACCACCCGCATTGAACAAGAAGCATTGACGTTGCTCCCCGTCGCCGCGACTCGGTCAGCCGTCATGTTCCTCGCGTGGCAACGAGAGAATACGTCGCGATTGCTTGCGGAAACGGCAGGTTTTTGCATCAGCGATGAAGTTGAGGCGCGGACGCGAATCGAGGGCTTCCTAGCACGCGCCGAAACCGCAAGACGCCTCATTCACGGATCGACCGTCGTTCTCGTCGGACCACCTAATAGCGGCAAGTCCACCCTCTTCAACAGACTCGTGGGTCGTGACGCCACAATCGTCTCGCCATTTGAGGGAACAACGCGCGATTGGGTCAGCGCGTCGATTGAAGTCCTCGGAGTACCGATTTCTCTTATCGACACGGCGGGCCGGCGTGTCGAAACGCAAGCATTAGAGAGGATTGCGATCGAGTCCGGGCGAAAGAAGGCCTCCGTGGCCGATTTCACAATCGTCGTCCTTGATGGCTCAGCCCCACTCGCACCCGAGGCGATGAATCTCCTCGCCCAACAATCACCATCGAAGGCGATCCTCGTCCTGAACAAGTGTGATATCCAAGACGGATACGATGTGAAAAAGGTTGATCTTTCCGGCGCAACCATCTCGCTGAAAACAGTTTGCGTATCCGCAAGCGAGGGGACCGGTATGACTGAAATGATGGAAATGTTGGGAATGTTGCTCTGCTCAAGCTCGGTCGTGAACGGCAAACCCGCAGCATTTACTCCCCGCCAAGTTGCCATTGGCAATCGCGTCCTGGATCTGCTGGGTAATGACGCTGAGGCTGCGGCGCATCTGATCACTGAAGATTTGATTGATAATTGCGGGTGACGCGCATTGCAAAGGACCTATAATCCTCGACATGAGCACGTCGGCGCTTCGCGAGTGGAATCCTGTCAGCGATCGACGTACCATTATTTCGGACTGTAGGTGAAAGGTGCGGGTGGATTCCGCCCGTTCATCGTGCCTACACTCATAACGTGTAAAGTGTGGCCTGCTTTGCACGAGTCTTAGTCCCGAAAGTCTTGGCCAAGAGACGTCCCATACATGTCGATTGAAGATTCGCAAATCGCGCGATTGGTTGTTGAGCGAAAGCTATGCTCGAAAAACGAGGTTGACCTCGTCCGTTCTGAGCACAAGGTCGCCAGGGAAAAAAGTCCCTCGGTCACGCTCTGCGATATGCTAATCCAGCACGGGTATGTCACCCACTCCCAGGTCAAGCGCCTGACAATGGCGATGGACGAAGATTCCATGTATCGCCCGGCGCAGCAGATTCCGGGATTTCAAATTCTCAGCAAGATCGGCCAAGGCGCGATGGCGGTCGTATTCAAGGCCAAGCAGCTCAGCCTCGACCGTATCGTTGCGATCAAGGTTCTCCCGAAGCGCCTTAGCGAAAATCAAGAATTCGTCGATCGCTTTTACCGAGAGGGAAAAGCCGCTGCGAGATTGAACCACGAGAATATCGTTCAGGCATTCGACGTCGGCGAGTCCGGCGGATATCATTATTTCGTCATGGAATACATCGACGGAGAAACCGTCTATGAACGCGTTGCTGACGGACGCCCTATGGCCGAGAAAGACGCCCTGCGGATCATGATTCAGTGCTCGCGAGCGTTGCATCACGCCCATCTTCAAGACCTGATTCACCGCGACGTCAAACCCAAGAACCTGATGCTGACCAAGGATGACAGGGTCAAGCTCGCAGACATGGGCCTCGCTCGCGAAATGAGCGACTACGCCACCGCCACCGCCGAAGCAGGCCGAGCCTACGGAACCCCCTACTACATCAGCCCCGAACAGATTCGCGGCGAAATCGATATCGACGCACGCGCCGACATCTACGGGTTAGGGGCTACCTTTTATCATATGGTCACAGCGCGCGTCCCATTCGATGGAACCACGCCCTCCGCCGTTATGCACAAGCACCTGAAAGAGCCGCTGATTCCCCCAGATCACCTCAACAAAGCGCTATCAGCCGGCATCGGCGAAATCATAGAGGTCATGATGGCCAAGTCCCGCGACGACCGCTATCCGAGTATGGAGGACGTAATCAACGACTTGGAGCTAGTCGCCAATGGTGAAGCACCAATGCAAGCTCGCGAGAAGTACGACCATGGGTTGTTAGAGAACCTCACGAGCGGAACAACGATACCCAGCTCTATCGGTACCGACCAAGACCTGGACGGATCTTCACCGAAAATCGCGATTCAGTGGTTCTTGATATTTGGCGTCCTGCTCGTGATTTCAATTCTCTGCAACGTCGTATTGATCGCAAACCGCTAGCTACCACAGCGATCATCAGATCGGTACCGAAGTGGATCGGGGTTGCTTTCTCTGGCGCGAGCGAACGAGCTTACCTCGGCATCCCATTTGTCGGATGTCCCAATGTCACCACCTACTCGATTCAGTTCTGCCGGAACGACGGTAACACAGTCGCGCAAGGATTCGTTGGCCTTGATGTACTTATCAATCACCTGATTGAACCTCAGCGGAGAATCGGCATAATCCATATCTGGCGTTTCCTTGTACCACACACGCAATTGGAAGTACTCGACATAGTAACCATGCGATTCGCTCAGGGTGAGAACCAAACGGTTCTTACCACTGCTAGAATCGACATCCACGGCAACCAAGACATTCGCTGCTTCCTCCGGCTCATCGCCCGCGAGCGGAAGTAGCGGCAACTCCGTGATCAGTTCGTGACGTTGTTGTTCAGACAACTCGCGGCCATCTCCGGCACTCGGGTTTGAATTGGACGCTGCCTCTCCCACGGGTCTACTCGGTGCAATGGCAAAATAAACCGCCAGCCCCCCCGCGAACGCGATAAGAATGAGCAAACGAGGTTTCATTGACAAGGCTCCTTAGATATCAATCTGAGTTATTAACAGTATGAGCGGGCGACATAAGGGTCGTGGCAGTCTATTCTCCATCCCAAATGCAACGAAGCCGAACCTGAGTATAGAACCGGTACGACTCCCGGCAAGGACCTGTTCGCCGATCCTCGGGGGATCATGAAGAAGTGGGGTGAGCGCCGATCGCCCTTCGCGGTTTGACGTTCGCGTTCCCCGCCTCTATCGTAATGTGCTCGCTCCTCATTGTGGGCCGCGCCCAGAAAGGCTGTCTTGGAGCTAGAATCGCGGCAGGTGGAATTGGACTTGCCATGAAACGTACTCCGTTGAACATTCGGGGCTTGGTCGTTGTACTCCTTGCGCTTCAGGGGTGTCACGGCGTCGGTTGGCGACCTAGGTCTTTGACCGCCACGCCGACGCCATTCTCTCTGGATGTACCGATTCCGGCAGGATTTCGGTTGGCCTCACGAATTGAAGAAAACCGCCGCGGACGGGCAACTACGCACGAATACATAGGATGGGCGGATCGGGAAGCTCTCCGAGACTTTTATCGATTAGAAATGCCCCTGGTCCGCTGGCGAGAGCTGGATGAACCGGTTGCCAAGGACCGATATCTGCTACTATTCGATCGCGGCGACAAAACGTGTAGAATTAGCATACGGAGCGCGGGCCTTTTCTCGTTTGGGAGGTCCATTGTTGTAGCGCAAATAGCGCAGCGCACCGACCCTACGGATGTTGAATAAGTTGAAATGAATCATGAAGGCAGAACGACGCCACGAACTAAAAGATAACGATCTCTTGCACATCTTGCATACGATGCGAGACTACTTGACCGAAAACGGTGGACGCGTGGGCTTAGCCATTATTCTGGTTGTCGTCGGGGCAACCGCCCTCAGCATCGGCGTAAGATCCCAGTCGGCTGCATCCGAGGAGTCTTGGACGCATAAATCTGAGCTTATCTATTCCGACGTGGAAAAGGGTCGCGAGTCGATCGCGACTCTCACGACCTTGACCGCCCAGTCCGGTGACGACTCATTTGTACTTTCAGCACTTCTCGAACAAGGCCAGCAAGCATTACGTCTCGCCCAGGAAGTTCCGTTTCCGCCCGACGAAGATTTTAATAACGTCGCCAAGACAACGTATACCAGCCTGCGAGAGCGTTTCCCAGGAAACGCGTTAGCCATAGGAACAGCTCTGATCGGGCTGGCTACTGTCGAGGCGAACGCCTTCGTGCTGGATACTGACCCAGCGCACATGGAAAAGGCGAAGGCATTACTCACTGAGGCGAGAGATTCCAAAGCCTTGAGCGGTCTTCCGTTTCAGAGAATCGCAATCGAAAAACTCAGTCGGCTTGATCAGACTTTTAGGCCAGTCATAACAGTCGCGCCGAAAATGCTTATTGAAGACGCTGAAGGCGATGCGGACCAAGCTGAGATTGAGGATGGCGACGCTGGCGTTGACACCCCTTAAGACGCGAAAAAAAAACGACCGAACCCCGGCGACCGCCGGCCTGCCGCAGTCGCCCCATTCAAGCAGCGAGGGTCTGCCATTACACCGATGAGGACCCGCTTGCGGACTGCTCTCTCGCTCATCGCTCTGATCACCTCCCTATTGCAGGTTGGATGTCAGAACGCTAGCCCTCCATCTGTTCGGCTCGCCGCCGAATACGGCTACCATCCACCAGCTACTCCGACTCGAGGCCAATCCACAAACCCCGAACGGCTCACGAGCAAAATCAACCTAGCCGGCGCAATCGGCGAAGTATTGGGCATCCATTTCACCATTCGCTCCTCTGGTAAGACCATCTCTGACCCAATCTTGCGGAGTTTCGATTTTCGAAGCGAATCGGGAACAATCGGCGCCAGCGCAATCGAAATTTCTCGACTTCACGCCGTATCGGTAGACGACTGGCGCGGATGGCACATCAGATCTATCCCCGTTGAGAATCGCGACACCGCCCCGCTCGACGCACTCGTCCCCCTCGACGCACCAAGGGGCGGAATGCCAAACGTATTATCGCCCGGGGTGACATACCATTTCTGGGCAGACGTCCGCATTCCTAAGGGCGTTCACGATGGAGTTTACGAGTCTAGAATTGAATTGAAATCCAGCGACAATAGAATCGGCGACCTCGACCTAGAGCTAACCGTCTGGCCCATCGTTTTGCCCGATACTTTGGGCTTCGAAACAATCGCAGAACTCGATCACGCCGCCCTAACCTCCCACCATCTCGACTCTGGAAGCAAACCATCTGCCACAGAGTCTCAAACGATCCTACTCGACGCGGTCCGCCAGATGCAACGACACCGCCTTGCGGTTGTTTTCCCAGCGTTTGCACCGGGGATCGGTATCGACGGTTCGGCTCAGCTCTCCTTGGATTGGGACGAGTTCGATGACGTCGTAGACCCCATTCTCTCCGGCGAAGCTTTCCAAGATCGCTCACCCGCAAAGCGATGGCCGCTTCCGATTCATCCATCACTTCCGCTTATCATAGGCGAGTCAACTTCCCGGCAGCGATTGCTATCGCAATACCTCACCGAAGTAATCAAGCATTTTCGAGACAAAAATTGGAAAGATCAACTCTACCTGCTGACTCAAGACCCTCAATCTCATCGATCCATTCCTCCAAGAGACGTCGCACTACTAATCGAACCCTTACAAGATCAGGTTCACCTTGTCTCAACACTACCCGTGCAAAACCTCGCACCCTTCGGATGGACAGGGTATGCGAACGAGGATTTTCAAGACTTCGTGGACGAATGGGCGCCACCCGCACAGTTCCTAGACCGAAACATAGTCGCCACTCAGCAAGACGCCGAAAAACCTACCTGGTTTTGTGCAGACCGCCCTCCATTCAGCGGTTCGATTGACGTTTCCGCTTCGCCGACCTTCGTACGAGTACTCCCCTGGCAAGCTGCGAGCGTTCACGCTTCCCAACTCTACCTCGGGAACGTCCTCGATTGGCCCAGCTCTCAGCAACCGAATTCACCCTCGCAGTGCATTCGCAAACATCCTTCGAATCTCCTGTATCCTGGGACGGTTTTCGGCATGGTCCAGCCCGTCACCAGCTTGAGACTGAAGCACTTACAAAGAGGTCTACAGGACGTCGCCTATTTGCGCCTCCTGCGTGAGCATGGTCGCTCCGCCATCGCCGACCGTGTGCTCACCTCCATCGTTCGATACGTCGGTACCGGCGCTTACGACGCTCATTACGCCGACGGATCACCAAACGGTTGGCCACAGGAACGACATGCATTCGACGCCGCCAGGCGCGTCATGGCCGAGGAAATGTTGAGAGTTGTTACGCCAAACAGCAACCCGACCAGAGACGACGATTTCGCGCGAACCGCAGCCTGGCGCAGATTCAACCAAATAACCTCGCAACGGGAGATCACTACCCAGGGCGTCCGCATGAGGATGACAGGATCCCCCGCCTCCCCTAAGGTCGGTATCACAACCCATATTGAAATACCCAAGAGTTCGAACGCTAACGACGGAGGATCCGTTCGCCTGGATGGCTGGCCCACGTCCTGGAGCGTCGGCGCAGCACTTCAAACATTTCGCCCGAGCGATCGAAACGAAATCCATCGCGTTCGAATTGAAACCGTGCTCCCTCTCGAATCCGTATCTCTTACAGGCTCATTCGACCTCGAAGCGGTCGCTGAGTTCGCAACAGGGCAACCCATCACAAATCCAGTCTCCGTGCGATGTATCACAGCCCTTCGTATTTCAACTCCGCCAACGATCGACGGCGACCTTTCAGATTGGCCAGTGGGCACTACGAATGTCGCCTCTGAATTTCGGTCAATCGCACCGAAGACCAACCCCAAAACCTCGCTATCAACGGCTGTGAGCGCCGCAACGTTGGCGATCGTGATGCGTGACGACCAATACCTCTTTGTAGCAATAAACGCCACGACTCCGAACGGCACGCCGGAGCAAAGGCACTCTCGCAAAGCGGTGACCTACGACGACACGATCCCTGTGGGCGAAGAACTCGTCGAGCTGATGTTCGATCCTCTCAACCTAGCAACGCGATCACCAGAAACGATCTTCCATCTCGTCATCAAACGAACAGGGTCGGACCTTGCGGAAAAAGGGGTCGGCTACGATCCGCCGGTGGGAGCAAGATCCCCCTGGGCTGCGGACGCCGAGATCGCCGTCGCCCATGACGAAACTCGCTGGACCGCCGAGGTTCGCATTCCCATTTCGTCGTTCGGTGGCGGACCCGTCAGAAACATATTCTGGGGGTTCAACGTTTCGCGGTTCGACGCTCAGGCGAGCGAATACTCCACGTGGTCAAACGCCCAAGGAAATGCTCATGATCCGATATCCTTCGGAAATCTCTTGTTTCCTTGATTGAAGGCGTTTGATTTGCTTGTGGTGACGGCTAAAATTCACGATAGGACGTAAGGTCGCATAGGGCAGACCATCAGAATCATCCATAATGAGATTTCAGCGAACTTCGCAAGTATTTTCCACGCCCATACGCAATGCGTTCACGCTTATCGAATTGCTCGTGGTGATTTCAATAATCTCGCTGCTGATCTCGATACTCTTGCCCTCGCTAAGTCGAGCAAGAGCACAAGCCAAGAGCGTCCACTGTCTTGCAAGACTCAAGGAATTCGGAAACGCGATCGCCGCCTACGAGGGTACCTACTCCACAATGCCCCCCGCCCGATGGCGACCAGAACTCCCGCCCCCATCGCCGGACGCGCAAGGATTTACCGAACCAATCCCGGAAAACCTCGAGTACGGTTGGGCCGAAATCCTCTTCGCCTATGTTTATCGCGATAAGGTCGACCTCCCACAGAACTATCCCGTCCAACGCAATATCGACGCGCGCCGATGGGAAGAATACTTCACCTGCAAAGCAGCCGGCGGCGACGGCGTCTATAGCGGGAGCTACCGAGTCTACTTACCATCCTGGTCAGCCGGCAGCTATGCACTCGACGCAAACGGAAGATGGGCCGAAGACTCCCACCCCAACCCAGACCGATCCGCACCCCGCGAATACATTCGCCCTCGCATGCCCCTCATCGGCGACGCCAACCCCATGTCGGAGCGCGGCGACGGAATTGGCGTAGATGATTGCAGCTACATCGACGGGGGCGAGGCCAACTACGCCGGTTCCGACGGAAGCGCCAACGGAAACCGCTTTGACGATCGTCATTCGGGCGGGACCAACTATCTCTTCCAAGATTTACACGGAGAATGGGACACCCGCCTCCGCGACGAACTCGCAAGAGACTACGACTTGAACGGTGTCATCGACATTGATGTAGACGTCAATGTAAGACCGTAATGCGAGTCGAAAAGGTGTGGCACTGGCTTCCAGCCAGTGGTCGCATCCGCTGCCAAACGCGCAATTGAGACTCTTTCAACTGGCTGGAAAAGATGCAGCCCACCTCTTCACCTACTCGGTAGCTTCTGTGGTTCTAGCAAATGCAATCTTCGCAGCACTCAACAAGAGCAGCGCAAGAACAGCAAGCCCCCATTGAGAAGTCGTAGGGATCGGCAAGAATCCCGCGTTGCAAACTACATCCTCGCAACGCTCCCCAACAAGCCACTCGCAGTCGTCACAAGCACATTCGGCAAACGTCGATCGCGTGCAAGTACCATGAAGACGATCGCAACACGCCGCCGACTCAGCCGAGCAATTGACCTCGCCGCACGTCGTGCCCCGATTCCATTGATCGGCGGTGGCGCCGCAAGCGCCCACCTCAACGCCACTAATGCATGTCCCATGGCGCCGGTCACAGCAAGAACCGGTAAACTCGGCACAATTGGCAACGTCGCAAGTCTCGTCCGCAGAGAATTGCAGGTGAAAACCGACGCAATCATCGAGCAAGACGTCGTCCACGCAATCCGCCCCGCCGCCAGCGGTCATATCGCAGCACGCGCCAACAGCGGGTTCGCATGTGATTGCCGAACATAGCATACCGGGGTTGTAGG
>JAJDDZ010000331.1 GCA_029260025.1 Phycisphaerae bacterium
GTAAGATCCGCGCGGAAGGCGGCGGCGAGGTTCAGGAGATGATCGACATCTGCGACTTTGCGGTCGGGTTGTCGCGTCAGCTTTATGGTTTGACCATGCCGTCTGAGCGTCCGGGTCATCGGATGGCGGAGCAATGGCATCCGCTTGGTGTTGTTGGCGTTATCTCGGCGTTTAACTTTCCAGTGGCAGTGTGGTCTTGGAATTCTGCCCTCGCGGCGGTCTGCGGTGATTCGACACTTTGGAAACCATCCTCGCAGACCCCTTTGACGGCGATTGCATGTATCAAAATCGCTGAACGCGTTTGCAAAGCGACGGGCGTTGATCCTGCGATTTTCAGCTTGGTGATTGCTCCGGGACGTACCGTAGGTGACAAACTCCTGCACGATAAGCGCATTCCACTTGTCTCGGCGACGGGAAGTTGCCGGATGGGGTATCGCGTTGGCGAAGTTGTTGGAAAGCGACTTGGGCGCACGATTCTGGAACTTGGTGGGAACAACGCGATTATCGTTTCGCCTGAGGCTGACATTAAAATGGCGATTCGGGGGATCGTTTTTGGATCTGTGGGAACAGCGGGTCAGCGATGCACGTCTACGCGACGGATCATTGTTCACGAGTCGATTCGCGATGAGCTGGTTGAGAAGCTGATCGCTGGGTACAAGCAGGTGACCATCGGCGATCCGCTTGCCGAGGGCACACTGATGGGGCCACTGATTGATAAGGGGGCTGTTGATACAATGATGGCAGCGATCGAGTCGATCAAGAAAGAAGGCGGCGAGATTCTTTGTGGTGGCGAGCGACTTTCCGGAGATAAATACCCGGGTGGTTGCTATGTGACGCCTTGTATAGCAGCCGCGAAGAACGAGTACCAGATCGTTCAGGACGAGACGTTTGCTCCTATTCTTTACATCATGACGTACAAGACATTTGACGAGGCGATCGCACTGCACAACGGGGTTCCGCAGGGTCTTAGCTCTTCGATCTTTACTCGCAACGTTCTTGAGGCTGAGCAATTCTTGACGGCTGCGGGTAGTGACTGCGGGATTGCCAACGTGAACATCGGGACCAGCGGGGCTGAGATCGGTGGTGCGTTTGGCGGCGAGAAAGAGACGGGCGGCGGTCGCGAGTCTGGTTCTGATTCCTGGAAGGCGTACATGCGTCGTCAGACAAATACGATTAACTATACGAATGAGCTACCGCTGGCGCAGGGGATTAAGTTCGGGGATTAGTTAGGTGCGTTGAGGTCCGGGAAGGCGTCGGCAAGAAGCGCAAAGGGCTGCGATCTGCTATGATGGCGGGTGAGTTCGAGGTTTCGTTCGCGGGCTGACGTTCGTCGCTCGATGGAGCTTTTTTGATGGCTATGAATTCTGTTGCTTTGGAAACGCTTCGACTTGGGGTTAATAACCTTCGATTGCACAAGTTGCGCTCGCTGCTCACGTCTTTGGGGATCATTCTTGGTGTGGCTGCGGTTATTTGCATGTTGTCGGTGACGGAGGGCGCGTCTGCTGATGAAATGCGGATGATCGAGCTTCTGGGGACCAAGAACATCATCGTCAACTCAGTGAAGCCAAAGGAGACGGTGCAGTCTAGCGGTAGTCGGCATATGCGGATTACAGAGTATGGGATCACGCATGACGACGTGAACATGATCCGGGCGTCGGTTCCGCATGTGGCTGAGGTTGTTCCGCTGAAGACTGTTTCGTACAAGGCGCATCATAGCGACAATCAGACGGCACTCCTTGTGGTCGGTACTACGCCGGAGTTTTTTGATGTTGTGAACATCACCGTTTCGCGTGGTCGGCGACTTGGTTACGAAGACTCTCGCGGTAAGAAGCGGACCTGCGTTATTGGTGACGGGGTTCGTGCGAAGCTTTTTCCTCTGAAAGACCCGCTGGGGGAGAGCATCCAGGTCGATCGTTATCCGACTTCTATACCGTTCACGGTCGTTGGGGTTCTTGAGAATGTGGAGACGGCTGGTGCCCCGGAGCGTGGGGTTCAGGAGCGCGATCTTAACAACGAGATTTTGATTCCGTTTGATACGGCGATGTCGCAGTTTGGCGAGATTGCTCGGCGTACGGATACGGGTTCTCGTGAGTATCTGAAGATTCAGTATTCTGGACTCTATGTAACCGCTGCTGAGATTGACGCTGTCGAGGCGGTCTCGGAGATGGTTAAGCGCGTCCTCGAAAATAACCACAGCCAGGAAGACTACGAGGTTAAGGTTCCGCTTGCTCGGTTGAAGCTGGCTGAGCAGAAAGAGCGAAACAGCAAGCTGACGCTTGGGTTTATTGCGGGGATTTCGCTGCTGGTTGGGGGTATCGGGATCATGAACATCATGCTGGCGACGGTGACGGAGCGAACGCGCGAGATCGGGATTCGGCGGGCGCTTGGGGCGAAGCGTCGGAGCATTACACTGCAATTTCTGGTCGAAACAATCGTTCTGTCGACAACTGGTGGTATTGCTGGGGTTGCTTTGGGGATCGCGGGTGCGAATATTGTAACTCGGCTTGCCAGCTGGGACACGATCGTTAGCGGTTGGTCGGTCGCCATTAGCTTCGGGCTGTCAGTTCTCGTGGGTATTGCCTCTGGTCTGTATCCGGCGATGGCAGCCGCGAAACTTGACCCTATCGAAGCACTTCGTTACGAGTAATCTTTCCTATTTTAACGGACGACCCTCGTTTTTGGACGTTGGTCCGCATTTCTATTTTTTGTTTGTTTCTGGGCTTGCCGTGTGGTATAGTTCAATTGGCAATCGGTCCCCCCACCGCCGCTCAGTTTCCCCCAGCGTAATCTGAGTCTAGTCGCTTTGCGCGGCAGACATTCGTATTCCGGGCGCTATCGGTACCTTCGCATTACGAGCGTAGTGTGTTGGCTGGCGTACTAGGAGAAGGTGATTCTCGGGCTTGTCCCCGTTGGTCGCCGGGAGCACAGAGTACAAAGGGAAGGAGTTAGGCGATGGGAGCTGAACTCGTAACGGATGTCAAGAAGGACGAACTACCGCAGCTGATCTTGGCTGCCAAACCACCAACAGGGGCTGTTATACAGGCGCTGGCCGTCGAGGATCAAGTCCTCTTGACGAAGCTCTTAACGGAGCCGGTGGAGTTTGTGGACCACCCGGATTTCGCGAAACGCTCTGCGGATACGAAGTTCTTCGGTGGACCGGCGAAACTCGTAAGCCCTCAGGGTACTCGTTTTGTTGAGTTTCCGGACGACATTAGTGATACTTCTCGGAGTGGTGAACGCGTCCCTACGCTCTCGTACGATCAGGAATCGCACATTTTCAATCGCTACAACCTTACGCGTAAGAAGATCGCAGACCTGCTTTCTAAGAACGCTGGTAAGCGACTGTCGGCGGCTGCGACACGCGAATTGCTCGCTTGGGGTCATCGGATGCTTGCATGTCGTAGCGTGATTGTGAAGATCAATATGCCGCTTGTTCTGGCGATGGCGAAGCGGACGCGGCTAACGAATATCGACTTCAACGAGATGATCAGCGAAGGGAACATGGCTCTTCTGCGTAGCGTCGAGAAATTCGATGCTGGGCGTGGGTATAAATTCTCAACGTACTCTTGTCGAGCGATCCTTAAGAGCTTCTCTCGTGTTGCGATGCGAGCGAGCCGTTATCGCGGTAAATTCCCAACGGAATTCGACCCGGCGATGGAGCGTAGCGACTATGTTGAGTCGCGTCGCACGAACCATGAGGCTGATTGCGTTGACGAGTTGAAAGAAATTTTCCTTAACAACCTCGCGGAACTGAGCGAGGTTGAGCGGACGGTGATTACCGAACGTTTCGCCCTTGGTCGCGATGTCGATAAAGGCGAAGACGGACCAAAGACGCTCGAGCAGGTCGGCAAGATTGTCGGCGTGACGAAAGAGCGCATCCGTCAGATTCAAAATAATGCCCTCAAGAAGATGCGCGTTACGCTGGAGGAGCGATTCCTCGCAGCATAGCGAGTTCTTGAGGGTACACAGGATCCTCCAAACAGGGAAAGATGCATTGGGCTTCGGGAGACGTCGAGGGGTCGACGTTTCTCGGGGCCCGTGTTTTTTGCTCGAATCTGTTTATTCACAGAGGGCCGAGGGTGGACCGGGCGGCGGCATGTCGTACAATGATCGACTCGCTTCATTGTGAAGCACGGACCGTATTTTGACCGCAAATTTTGCATTTTGCCTCACCGCTGCCCATGATCGACCTGCATGCCATTTGGACTGACCGGGCCCTTCATCTTTGGGGGATGAGCGATGACGTTAATGGAAACGGGGCGAACGAATCGGAAAATGGAAATGGGTCGGCGTCTCGATTCCCCATGGCGGTAGGTATTGATCAACTCCGGAACTTAGCTGGCGAAAACTGGGAGAACTTGCTGATCGCCGACGCGGCTTCTGCGGAGATGAAGTTGCGCCTACCCACGCAAGCAAACGGCAACGGTTCCAACCCCGACGAGACTTTCTCTACTTACTCGGTTCCGACGCTCTCGTTTAGCCCCGCCGATGCTATTGACCTCTTGTCGTCGCTTCCGCGCGAACCGGATGGTGGGGTCGCGATCGGTGGTTCGCTCTTGTATTGGTCGCGGGCGTCTGAGCTTGTCTTGGAACTTCTCGCTCGGCAGGCGTTTGTGCCGGCGATGCATAGCGGAGTGAACGAGTCTTTTCGCGGATACTGGCGGGTGGTTGTTGATGATGAAGCTACGTCGGAGAAACTTCGACAACTGATTGTTTCGATGCCGCCGGTTTGTCGTAGCG
>JAJDDZ010000332.1 GCA_029260025.1 Phycisphaerae bacterium
ACAAACTGTATGTTGCCTTGTACGCTTGGTCCTGCTGAGTTCGTTGGCTCATCACTTCCGGGGCTCATCGGAAATGGGCGCGTTCGATTCTCCCAGATCCAATACGTCATTCAACCGGCAGACGCCCCAAGCCTAGGCGACACGGTCTTTTTCGTATGGGAGGATCTGTGCAACAGCGGCTCATCGAGTTGCCCCATAACAGATTTGACGACCCCCGCAGGGTCAAACACCATCGTGCCAGATTGCAACGACGGCAACGACTGCACGGCAGATACTTGTTTTGAAGGTGCCTGCACCAACCAGGTCGATTGCATTGGAGACCCCGATTGCAATGACAGCGATGTCTGCACCATTGACACGTGCACAGTTGATGGATGTTGCGAGAACTCGCCATTTTGCCTTACCAATGCAGACTGCAACGACAGCGACGAATGCACCGACGACGTTTGCTTGCCGTCTGGCTGCTGCGAAAATACGCCACTTTGCCCCAGTATTGACGACTGTAACGATAACAACGTTTGCACCACCGACGAATGTGGACAAGCCGGCTGCTGCGAAAACATCCCAGACTGCACCTCCGGTCTTGACTGTAACGATAACAACGTTTGCACCACCGACGTATGTGGACAAGCCGGCTGCTGCGAAAACACACCTGAGTGCACAACCGCCGCAGAATGTAACGACAACGACGAGTGTACGTCGGATTCTTGTTCAGTTGACGGATGCTGCGAGAATACGCCTCTGTGCGAGACGGCCAATGATTGTGATGACCTCAACGAATGTACTTTCGACGAGTGTGGCGTAGACGGATGCTGCGACCATATCCGCGAGTGCATGACCGCTGTCGACTGCGATGATAGCGACGTCTGCACAAACGATACATGTTCACCGGACGGCTGCTGCCAGAGCGATCCAATTTGTCTTTCAGCCCAAGATTGCGACGACGGAAACGCCTGCACCACCGAAGAGTGTGGCCCCGACGGATGTTGCGAATCAATTCCGGAGTGCTTCACCGCTGCCGACTGTGACGACAACAACGAGTGCACCGGAGACCATTGTACTCCTGAAGGATGTTGCGGGCACTCTGAGAGGACTTGCTCAGACGGCAATTCGTGCACCGAGGACGTTTGCGTTCGAGGCCAAGGGTGCGTATTCACAAAGCTCGATCCCCTCCCAGATGATTGTGTAAACGTCCCCGCCATGTCCGAATGGGCTACGACTATCTTAGTCCTGGCACTCGGTGTCATGATCGCGATTCGTTTCGGCGCGGCTGCCCGTCTTCCCAAAACATGATTCGCAGATTCGGCGGGCGTGGCAAAAAACCACTCCAAACAAAACTCACCGTTCGCTTGGACGGCTCCGTAAAGCGACACTGTCCTTTCTTGCCGCCCTAGCCCCCGTCTGCAAGAAACGCCCAAAGAATTATGTTGCAATCCGGCGCGCGCATCGCTAGCGTAGTTCCTGCCGGAGGTCGAGCGTGGCGAAACGTCCCATATCTACCATCGCCAAGCGAGAAACCGTCGAGTAATTGGGAGTAGGCTGCACCCGTAATGGCAGCCATGTCGCGTGCGCAGCCTTCTTGCAAGGATCTCTCCCTGCGGCTCGCACTGTAAATTGCAGGAGGATCGTTCAGAAATGAGATTCCAATCCACCCACCGTTCTCTAGAAAACTGGGCATGTGGTCTGTCCACGTTTATGCTCGTCGCTTCTCTGGCATCTTCGAGCGTCATGGCTCAGAGGCCTACCCGGAGTACTCCGTCTGAACCCGCCGTGGGCGGGCTAACTCTCGAGGAGTTTGCTGATCATCAAGCTATCCTACTTGCGGAGTTGACGGCGCTGATTCCGGATGGAACCCTCGATACACCTGTTCGCGCGCCAATTTCGCAGCAGAACCGTGACGACCTCAAAGGCAAGGGCCCCAACGGCAATGGACCGCTGCGTGTTGGTGTGGTCAAGGCTGTCAACGGTGTGGAAGTCGTCCGCGGACAGGCATTCAAGCGTGGGACGATAGTGGACAACGCCGACGGTAGTTTCGTCTGGGCTATGTCAGTTGCCTCGATTGATGCTCAAGCGATCCGTGTACAGCTAAAGAACTTCTCGCTCCCCGAGGGCGCTGAAATGTATTTCTTTGGAATCGGAACCATTGTCGATGGGCCGTACAAAGGCGTTGGTCGAAACGGTAACGGCGAGTTTTGGACTCGGTCTATCGCTTCCGAAAAGGGTGTGATTTTGATTCGTAGTATCGGATCGATGTCGGATGAGCAGCGACGTGAGATTTCGTTCATCGTCAAAGGCGTGGGCCACATTCGCGGACGACCGCCGCAGAGTGTTGAGCAAAACCATGATTCGTGGCCATGCGCTGACAACGCCGCATGTGTCGTGGACGTCAACTGTGTCAATACAGGACCAGCCGCGCCCGCGGAAACCGCCGTGGCAAAGTTGGAGTGGATCAGTGGACAGTTTATCAATACATGCACAGGTGGTTTACTTGCCGATACCGACCCTGGCACTCAGATCCCCTATTTTCTAACTGCGAATCACTGTTTCAGTTCGAGCAGTGCGAACATGGAGTCGTTCTTTTTCTACACGACGGATTCCTGTAATGGTGGCTGTCCGGACAATCTCGTCTCGGGCGGGACGCCTCCACCAGCCAGCACCGTGGGTGTGACGGTCATGGCGACCGGAAGCGCTGGCGACTTTACGCTTGCTAGGCTCAACCAAGCGCCGCCAGCCGGCGCGACCTATCTCGGTTGGACTAATGCGCCGATCGCAAACTCCCACGGTGCGAGTCTCTATCGCGTGAGCAATGCAAACTTCGGTCCGCAGGTTTATTCGCAACACGATGTCGATGCGAACGCGGGAACGTGCACCGGTTGGCCTCGTGGCCAGCGCATTTATAGCGCCGACCAAACTGGTGCGACGATGGGCGGCAGCAGCGGGTCACCCGTTTTGAATAGTAACAGTGAAGTCGTCGGTCAGCTTTCTGGTTGTTGTGGATTCAACTGCGCAGATGAATGCGATGCGGCGAGCAATTCTACCGTAGACGGCGCACTCGCCTTCTACTGGAGCTCGGTTGCCGAGTTTCTAGACCCGCCCGCAGGCTGTACGACCAACGCCGAATGTGACGACGGGCAATTCTGTACAGGCAGTGAAACATGTTCCGGCGGGTCATGCCAGTCGAGTGGAAACCCCTGTAGCCCTGGGGACACATGTAATGAGTCCACAAACGCATGCGACCCGCCTGTATGCGACAATGACGGCGCATGCGAGGCCGGTGAAGATTGCAACAACTGTTCCGGTGACTGCCGTCAAAAAACTGGCGGGAAGCCTTCTTCGCGCTATTGTTGTGACGGCGATCTGGCCGACTGTGGCGACACACGCTGCAATGAAAGTGGCTGGATATGCGGCGGAGGCAGCGGTGGCTGCTCAACCAATGGTGAATGCGATGACGCGCTGTTCTGCAATGGTGCGGAAACGTGTTCGGGTGGCGCTTGCCAGAGCGGAAGCGATCCTTGTCCGGGTCAAGGCTGCGACGAGAGCACGGATCTGTGCGTCAGCTGCAGTGGGAACAAGGATCTTTGTAGTTCCAACAGCGACTGTTGCTCGAACAACTGTAAGGGGGGTCGGTGCAAGGGCAACTAGACGGTTGAATCGCTAGCTAAGGATTATTGGGCGAGTCAAAATACAATCCATGTGGCAGGGTAGATCATCCGATCAACCCTGCCACATTTTTCTTATCAACAAGGTCGAAATGGCGATCGCGCCGAAACGCCTTTATTCGTGCCCCTTGAACTGAATCCGCCTTGAATTAGAGTCCGAATTCTGCTACAATGGATCTGGGTTGGGCCGTCCCTAGGATGGGGCGGTTGGTTCGATTGCATTCACAACTGGGGGTTATTCGATGGTTCTAAGCTTCACCGGCGCCGCATGCGCATCAAAGCGCTATTCTTTTCAGCGAGTGTCCAGTTTCGCGATCACAGCGATTTGTGGGGCCGTCTTGGCGTTCGCTCAGGGCGCAATCGCGAAGGATCCAGATTCAAAGCTCGAAACACCCCACATCCACGCAGCGAGCGGGCAATACGATTGCGCCTATCAGTCACCCCAGAAGGCTAGCCGCGCCATTCGCGAAGCCGTCGCCCGCGGCGAAATTGCCGACCCAACGATCCCGCTGCTTCCGCCACTAGGTCGCGTGGCAAACGCCGTCACCGATGGGACGTGCATCCCGATAGCTACGCGAGACGACGTGTTTCCTTACGAGGACACTGCGGGTCTGCTCCAGACAAATTTCTCGGACGGACAGTTGTTCAGTTTGATGTCCAGCGCTGCCAATGCGTTGATACTGTCAGAAGGCGACAACTTCGATTTCATTGGCTTCTGGGTGAACTCTACTCCAAACCACACGCTCGGGGCAGCCTTCTACCTCGGTCTGTTCAATGACGCCACCGGCCTAGGTCAGACGATCAACAACTTCCGCGGCGACCTCGGAATTGCAACCAACAAGGTTCAGGGCTACGTAATGATGTGGAACATAAACTCATCGTTTTGGCAGCCAGGTATCGGAACCAACGCAGATTTTACCCGCCTGGTTTTGGCGCAAGAATTCGAGCACAGATTCGGAATGTTCCTTCCTGGGATCAGCGGAGGACGCCAACTTCAAGGCGACAACGGAAACTGCGGACGCGGGGGCCACTGGAATTTCAGGGTTGACGGTCAAGGCTCGGGAATGGAGATCCCCGAATGGATCGGCACGACCACCCTGACCCGATCTGGCGGATCAATTAACTTCAACACAGACAACGGCGGAGTCTTCAGCTACACAGACCTGTACCTGATGGGTTACGTTTCTCCAGCAGAGATGGACGCCGGCAATAGCGAGCTTCGATATCTCAACAACAATATCAACTGCGGATCCCCCTATAGCGGCGTAGTAAGTTCGTTCTCTTCGGCGAATATTATTTCGACCGCAGGAGCGAGAATCCCAGACTCCACGGCTGCTCAGAAACACTTCCGTACCGCCTGGATCATGATTCACCAACCCATTTCGCCCCCAACAATCGCCCATCTCGACAAGACCGTCGGCATTCTCAACACCTGGACTGACACCTGGCACGATGGAACACTCGGGCGCGGAACGATGAATAACACGTTCCGAACAAGCTGCACTCCGTTTCTCGAATTGCGACCCCAGGGCGCCTCAACTCCCAACGAAATCGTAGGCCGAGCAATAGTCATAGATCCAGGTGCAGCCGAAGTTACTCTTGATCTCTTCGTATCCGGATGGACTCCGAACGAGCTGAGCGCCTACAATCTCGTTCTTGATTCGAACAGCTACACCAGCGGTTCCTCGGGAACACTGGCTCCGGTTGGAGGTTGCTGCCCAGGAACCGCGGCTGGCGCTTCGATCGATACCGGACGCGCCGACTTCCTCTTTCCAATAGGCGGCCCAGCCACAGCTTTCACTGACCTTTCCTCACTAGACTTCGTTTGGAACGCCTCAGTAATCGACCTGAACGACTCAGCCGCCGATCCGTCTGAGCGTCGCTATTTAGGGACGCTCGTCGTTGACGTTCCGCCAGACGCAACCGGCGAATTCTCCATTAGCCTAAACGAGGTCTCAACGCAGCTGGAAGACGCAACAGGCACACCCATCCCAGAGCTACTCTTCGCACCTGCTACAATCGCCATTCGTCCAAGCAACCTGACCTGCGACCTGGCGATTCCCGTGGACTGCAACTCCTCGGTCGAGCTCGATAACACATTCGTTACAAACAGTCCTTCTCCCAGCTACAGCTGCCGGATCGCCAATGGCCAAGACGGAACACTTTGGTTCAAGTTCGTTGCAACCAGCGACGCAGCTCGTGTTTCAACCTGCAACAGCATCGCCCAGGATTCGACCATCGGAATCTATAGCGGCCTTTGCGCAGCACCCAGTGAAATTGGATGCGGAGAAGACGATTGTGGACCATCGACTTTCCTCAGTGACGCTTGTGTCTCCTCGCTTACGCCGGGGCAAACTTACTACGTTCAGATTTCAGGGTGGGATTCGAGTGCACGTGGAAAGTACACCCTTGAGCTCGATTGTCCCTGTGCAGGAATTACCGACTGCAATAACAATAGTGTCGATGACTTCCTGGATATTCAGAACGCCACGAGCGATGACTGCAACAATTCGTTCATCCCTGACGAGTGCGAACTCGTTGGCAATGACCAAAATGCAAACTTGGTCCCCGACGACTGCGAACCGGCAATGTCCCTCGACGTAGTGCCGACACAAATCGGAAAAAATCGCTTCATCTCGCTGATCGTACCACCCGCCACGGGCCAGAAGACAGCGATTCGCGTTACACTCTCTTCGTTGCATCACCCAGTGCTTCCCGTAGATGCGCCAGATTTCACGGCTTTCGAGGGCCAAGATCGTTGGGTCGTCCCAATAGCTCGCGATCCCGGAACAAACGAGCCACTTATCGAATGCCTAGATTCCCCGGCTTTCGGGACTACCTATTTTTGCGCAAGGCTGAGTTGCACGCCTGAATTCGTAGACTGGGCAACCCTTCTCGGTGGCCAACCACTCCACATCACCGGAGAAGCGATTATTCCAACCTCAATTTACGTAGTCGCTCAGCTACCAGAATTCTGTTCAGGCGACGTTCCGGGGTGTAACGCAGTTTCCTCGCCAATCGAACTTACAACGTCAACGTGGGGAGATGTTATTCCAGGTCTCGTCAATATCTTCGACGTCACCGCAGTCGTCGACCGCGTCAAGGACGTCGCCGGCGCGACCTCGGAACGACAGGCACTCCTACATCCTAACTACATCGACCCCGATGGAAGGACGCCTAACGTCGCAGACATCACCCTGACCGTCGACGCCCTAAAACTAGCACCTTACCCATTCGCCGGCCCGCTGGTCTGCCCATAGGTACGAATATGAAAAGCAGGCGGCACGTCGCATGCAAACCGACGTATCATCAGTGCTTCCTGCTATACTCTCACACATGCCGCGATACTTGTCGATTGATTTTGGACTAAAACGCATCGGCCTCGCCGTTGCCGAGGATGTTCTGCGCCTAGCGACGCCTCTGACCACAATCTCCGCGACAGGCCGCTGGGAGGACGACGTATCCGCTGTTCTCAAGGAAGCAGACGACTACGGCATCGATGAATTCGTCGTAGGATTACCATTGAACATGGACGACTCCGAGGGCCCTCAGGCAAAGCTCACAAGGCGTTTTGGAGAGGCCATAGCCAAACGCTGCGCAAAACCCGTTCATTTTTTCGACGAGAGACTTTCTTCCCTCGCCGCCGACGACTTGCTTCGCCCTGCAGAGCTAACAAACAAGAAACACAAAGCCAAACGTGACCGCGTCGCGGCCCAAGTTATCCTCCAAGATTTTCTCGACGCTCTGGACTAACGCGAGGCGTTGGCACAAGGAAACCCGACTGATGAGCATGCTCGGACATGGGATCGATCTCGTCGAAACGTCGCGCATCGCACGCGTCCTGGAAAACCATGGACAACGCTTTCTCGACCGCGTCTTGACGCACGCTGAGCAGATGCGTGCAAGTCAGTTCGTAGATCCGCTCACCTTCATTTCCGGAAGGTGGGCCGCCAAGGAAGCGATTCTGAAGGTCATCGGTACAGGGTGGCGCGGACAAATCGCCTGGACAGATATGGAAATCCTCCCAAACGAACTAGGCCAACCGATAGTAGTATTGTCCGGCGAAACAGCCCGTCGCGCAGACCAACTTGGCATCACAAA
>JAJDDZ010000333.1 GCA_029260025.1 Phycisphaerae bacterium
CGAAACAGTCACGACCGTTGCAAGCACACCGAGGATCACCACGACGACCATGACTTCGACGAGCGTAAACGCTTGTCGAATGAAAAATGAGGAATGATGAATGATGAACCGGGGCTTTGCAGTCCGCGACCGCGCGCGACACTCACCCGCTTCCGTGGTTTTGTTTCTGAATTCGCTCTTTGCTATTCCTAATTGTCTTTCCATCACTGTATTCCTCTCGTCGCTTCCAGAATCGGCATCAGGCACGCAAACGCCACAAATCCCACCATACCCGCGAGCAGCACAATCAACAGCGGCTCCAGAGCCGTGGCGAACTTGGTAACCGCGAAGTTCACCTCGACCTCGTAGCGCTCGCGAAGTTGATCGAGCATCCCGGTCAGCTCGCCGCTGTCCTGGCCCACCGCGATCAGATGCCGCACCACCGGCGGAAAAATCCGCGACCCGGCCAGCGTCGGCGCGATGTCGCTACCCGATTCGACGGCTTCGGCCACAGCCGAGAGCTCTCCGGCTAGGACGAGGTTTTTGGATTGACCGGACACGTTTCGCACTGCGTCCACAAACGGAATCCCGGTGCGAAGGAGTAGCGCCATCTGCTGAGCAAACTGGGCCACGATCGTTTTTTGAAGAAGCGGACCGAGTGCCGGAATCTGTAACAAGGTTTCTTGAATTCGCAGTCGTCCTCTCGGGCTTCGGTAGTAGAGGACAAACCCGCCGGTCAACGTCGCAACCGAAAGCGTTAATAACAACCAATGCGCGACCAGAGCGTCCGAGGTACTCTTCAAGAGCACGGTTGATGCGGGCAGAGGTCGTCCCGCGGTCGCAAGGACCGTGAGAAGTTGCGGCACCACGTAGCTCATCAAGAACAGCACAACGCCAACACCAACGCAGACCAAGATCATCGGATAGGTTAGCGCCCCGGAGAGTTTGTGTCGCAGCGTCTGTCGGGCGTGCAGGTGTGTTGCCAGATCCGCGAGCGCCGTATCCAGCTGGCCCGAGAGTTCACCCATTCTTGCGGCGCTCACGAACACCGGGTCGAACCACGCGTCATGGGCCGCGAGCGCATCGCCGAGGGCGTCGCCGCCGGTGACCCGATCCCGAATGTCGGCAAGGACAACGGAGAGCTTTGGATCGCACTGACCGCCCAGAACATCAAGGCATTCGGCGAGCGGGATTTCGGCACGCAACAGCAGTGACAGGAAACGCGCCAGTTCGGCAACCTGGGCATTGCGGCGCGCAGCACCCCAACCGCGACCCCGACCATAGCCCCAACCATGACTCTGAGAGGGAGACACACCCCTGGCGTTGGTCGCGACGCGAAACGTCTCAATCGACAGGCCGCGCTCGCGCAGGCTATCTCTTCCCGACGCCGGCGTGTCGGCGATCATCGTTCCGGAAACAGGCTGCTGAGCCTGATCCGTTGCGCTATAAGCGTAAACTGGCATGGGGGGTCAATTCAGAATGATGAATTCAATAGAGCGAATGGAAGAACGAGACGTTTGTACAACCGACATGACGTCTTCTTTTCTGAATTCGCTCTTCATCATTCGCTATTCTCTTCCTATTCTGTATTCGTTGCGCGTAGCACTTCCTCAACGGTTGTCTCACCGGCGAACATCTTCTCCACCGCGGCCTCGCGCAGCGATCGCATGCCGTTTTGTCTGGCCAGTTCGCCGATCGCGCGGCTCTTGGGATTCGTTGCGATGAGCTCCTGCAGGTCGTCGCCGATTCGTAGCAGCTCAAAAATGCCGATGCGATCGCGGTAGCCGGTCCGCTGGCATTCCTCGCAGCCGAATGCGTCGAAAACCGGGGACCCGGCGCGCTCCCGCGAGATCCCCAGGGCTGTGCAGTCGGCGGAGGCCAATTCGCGCTTCTTTTTGCAGGTGCCGCAGACCTTGCGAACCAAACGCTGGGCCAGCACGCCGAGTAAACTTCCCGCCACTAGGTAGGGTTCCACGCCCAGGTCTAGCAGCCGAGCGACCGCACCCGGTGCGTCGTTGGTGTGGAGTGTACTGAAGACAAGGTGACCGGTGAGCGAACTCTGGATCGCCATGCGAGCGGTTTCGGCGTCTCTGATCTCGCCCACCATGATCACGTCGGGGTCTTGCCTGAGCACCGTGCGCAAACCCGTGGCGAACGTCATGCCTTTTTTTTGGGCGACCTGGGTCTGACTGATCCCCGGCAACTGATACTCGATCGGATCTTCCAGGGTGAGGATGTTGAGTTCGGTGGTGTCGAGTTCCTGAAGGGCCGCATAAAGCGTTGTGCTCTTACCCGATCCGGTTGGACCAGAAACCAAGAGTATGCCATGCGTTTTCTTGATTAGGTTTAAGAAAACGGCGAGTTCGCGCTCGTTCATTCCTAATTCGGGAAGGCGATAGAGTCTTGCGGACTTATCCAACAGGCGCAGGACCACGCGCTCACCGAAGCTAGTGGGCAGACAGCTTATTCGTAGATCAATTGTCTTATCTCCGACCTTTACCGTCGTTCGCCCGTCCTGGGAGAGACGCTTTTCCGCGATGTTCATGCGGCCCATGACCTTGATGCGGCTGATGACTTCCTCCTGGAGCCGCTTGGGCGGTTGCAGGTAATCGTAGAGAACGCCATCGATCCGAAAACGAATCTGCAATACGTCAGCCGATGGCTGTACGTGGATGTCACTCGCCCGGCGCTTGACCGCGTCCAGGAGGATGAGATTGACCAGCCGCGTTACGGGCGATGCCTTGGCGCTGTCCAAAAGGTCGCCGCCCGCGCTGAGTGCCGCGATTAGTTCGGAAGAATCAGAGGCGCCGAGATCATCGACCATCTGCTCGACGCCGGTCTCGACCGTGCCGTAGGCCTCATTGATGACGCGCTCGAGAGTTGGCAGATCGATCGTGGTCGGTGCGGTGGCGAGCCCAAAGAGTGTGGTGAGTTTGTCGAGAACGAATAGTCCCTCGGGTTTGGCGATAGCTACCGGCAGCGTTCCGTTCTCGTGATTCAGGCCGAGGATGCCAAACCGTCGCGCGAAGGCAATGGGAACCCGCTCAACAAACGACGACCAAACGTCTCTCGCCGAAAGTCGTTCAAGTTTGGGCAGCTCGGATAGCGCGTTGGATGCACCCGCCGCTTCATTCGGCATGGCCGGTGTGTTCGTGTCGGAAGTCGTTTGGGTGGTTAGCGCATCCATGCGGCGCCTTTCAGGTCTTCCGTACTAAAAAGCCCAGCGGCTTCGGTTTCCTGCAGGGTGAGTAGCCTCAGATCATCGAAGTCTTCCTGCCGCACGATGGTGGGGCGAATGAACGCAAAGATCTTGGTATTCGTTTTCTGCCGTGAACTGCTCTGAAACAATTTGCCAAGACCCGGAATGCGGCCCAGGTAAGGCACCTCACTGACCGAATTGCTCTTGTTGTCCACGACCAGACCGCCGGTGATCAACGTGAAGCCGTCCGGAACGTCGACCGTGCTGGCAAAAGAGTTGGTGGTACGCGGAGGCGGAACACCCGCGCCCGAAGCACTACCCGAAAAGTTGCTGAACGTCAGGTCGTATTCCAAACTCAGGAAC
>JAJDDZ010000334.1 GCA_029260025.1 Phycisphaerae bacterium
GTACCCACGAATCTTCGCGTCGGGCAGTTTTGTATAAAGCGTGCGAATTTCGTCGAAAACTTTGATGTAGGTCGCCGGGTTCGATCGTGGTGTGCGCCCAATCGACGTCTGGTCGATGTCAACGAGCTTGTCGAGATGTTCGATCCCGTCGATGCGGTCGTGATCGCCCGGATCAACTTTCACGGCTCCGTTAAGATCACGGGCCAGCACTTCGCGAAGAATATCGTTCACTAGAGAGCTTTTCCCGCTCCCCGAAACGCCCGTCACACAGACAAACCGACCCAGCGGAAAATCGACGGTCACGTTTTTAAGATTATTACGCCGTGCACCAACAACGGTAAGCCAATCAACCTCACCCGCTTCACGACTCTTCGCCCGAACATTTTTTTCCAACGCTCCAGAGCGCGCACGCTTCGCCTTACCGCGCTTGGCAGTTTTCTTTGTCGTTTTGGTTGTCGTTTTGCGCTTGGCCATGTGCGTTAATCGCCGGGTCGATGACCCAATCTACGCTTTCACCTTTTTCCTGCGCTTCTTTGAGGATTTCTTTGCGACTTTCTTGGTCACTACACTCTTCTCGCCCGTCGTCGCTTCACGCGGGGTAATTGGCCTCCGCCGGGTCGGAATTTCGATGGACGCTGTCCCAGACAGATACTGCCCGGTGATCGACCGCTTGTTCTTCGCGATTTGTTGGATACTCCCGTGCGCGACGATCTCCCCGCCCCGAACACCGGGTCCCGGACCAAAGTCGACAATCTCATCCGCCGCCCGCATCGTCTGCTCATCGTGCTCGACGACAATAACGGTATTCCCCAAATCGCGAAGACGTTCGAGCGACGTAAGGAGTCGATCATTGTCTCGCGGATGCAAACCGATGCTCGGTTCGTCCAAGATATAGAGCACCCCGACAAGTCCCGCCCCAATCTGACTCGCGAGTCGAATTCGCTGCGACTCGCCACCCGAAAGCGTCGGCGCCGTCCGATCAAGCGCCAAGTATTCAAGCCCAACGTCGCAAAGAAAAGTAAGTCGTCCCCGAATCTCCTTGAGCACGTCAACCGCGATCACCTGCTCGGTCTCGCTCAGCGGGAGCTTTTCGAAAAACGCCTGCGCATCGCTGATCGACATCGCAGACAAACCCGTCAGCGTCTCTCCACCTACTCGGACAGCTCTCGCCTGTGCGTTAAGTCTCGCTCCAGCGCAAGTAACGCAGCGCGCCTTTTTCATAAATCGTTCGTAGTAAGCCCGAACGAACGTCGAATTCGCCTTCTTGTATTTCTTACGAAGATCCACGAGCACGCCGTCGAACGTCCCGCCATGTCGCGAAGTCCCGCCTGACCATCGCCATTCATATGTTACGTGCTCGTCGCCAAGTCCGTAGAGAATGGCATTTTTCGCCTTCTCGGACAGTTTTTCCCAGGGTTCTTTGATGTCGAACCCGACATGTTTCGCAACGCCTCGATAAATGTGACGCCGCCACTTCCCCATCCGCCCCCAGAAACGCATCGGGTCGATGGCATACTTGAAAAATGGCTTCTTCGGGTTCAATACGAGTTTGTCCGGATCGAAATCAAACGTCGTACCCATCCCGTCACACTTCAGGCACATTCCGCTTGGAGAGTTAAAGCTAAAAAGCTGCGGTGAAGGCGACTCGAAGCTCACGTCGCACTTGGTGCAGGCGTAATGCGACGAAAGAAGCAAGTCTTCCCCCTCAGACGTGGGCTGTCGCCTGCGCTGAGTCACAGATTTCGTGGACGCCTTATTCTTGTTCTTCCCGTCATCCACCACATGAACAATCAACGTACCGCCACCCAGCTTCAACGCCGCCTCGACCGCTTCTGCAAGGCGAGCGCGAATTTTTTCTGACAGCACTAATCGATCAACCACGATCTCGATATGATGTCGAATATTGCGAGCAAGGGGCGGCACATCCGAAAGAGAAACAACATCGCCGTCAACACGAGCACGCGCGTACCCCTGCTTGATCATGTCCTCGAACAAATCGCGATACTCACCCTTTTGCCCGCGCACGACCGGCGCGAGAACATGGATCTTCGAACCGGTGGGCAGTTCCAGAATCCGCGCGATGATCTGCTCTCGCGACTGCGCCCGAATCGCCACCCCACAGCTCGGGCAGTGCTGTTTCCCAATGCGTGCAAACAGAACCCGAAGGTAATCGTGAATCTGTGTAATCGTCCCGACCGTACTTCGCGGATTCCAGCCGCTCGTTTTCTGCTGAATTGAAATCGCAGGACTCAGTCCGGTGATCTGATCCACGTCGGGCTTGGCAAGTTGACCCAGGAATTGTCGGGCGTAAGAACTCAGCGACTCAAGATACCGACGCTGCCCCTCAGCAAAAAGCGTATCAAACGCGAAGCTGCTCTTTCCGCTACCAGAAACGCCCGTGAAGCAAATAAGCTGACCGCGCGGAATCTCCAGAGAGACACTCTGAAGGTTATGCTCGCGAGCACCCTTAACGCTGATCGTTTTCGCTTCCATCCGCGCACCTGAGCCCGACCATTGAACCGCCGGACCGCGATCAACGCATCAAGACCCCGACTCCCCGACCTAACCCCCCGATGCAAACCCGACTCCGACGCAACGAACCCTTGTGTGTACTCAAGGGCTGACTGCTAACAAACCCCATCTCAAAACCATCGCCTAAGAACCGTCAGCCACTTTCTTTTCACCAAGCGACCGGCGCGTCCGATCAAAACCCAACTGCGTCACTCGCCAAAACCCATCGTCCTGAGCAAGCCATACCAACAAGATAACCCGTGCATTCGCATCGCCGCTAGGATCATCAACCTCCATCGCAATTTCGCTTAGCTTCGCCCCGCTGGGATGATCCGCAATCGCATCGGTCTTGCGATTCACAAGACGCGTGCTCGCTTGCTCCCAAGTCGTAGGAAAATCAGCCACGTAATGCGAAACCGTCGGCGTCCAACGATAAACCACATTATGAACCCATTCATCGCGAGAGAGGCTGGTCTTGTTGCTGCGATAAAGCTCGCTGGCTGCACAAACTTCGAACTGTTTATCGAGCGCCGCCTCTCGATCCGCGTCACTCTTCGCCTCAAAGTCTTCTTTAATCGCACGAAGCGCTACGTAAGCAACCTTTTCCGGCGAAGCGTTGACATCCAGATTCTCGCCGTACAGCATGACCGCCTTGACCGTCACGGTTCGGATCTTCTGGTCATCAAGGCGAACGTCGCGGCTACACCCCGAAAGTGCGAGCATGGCGGGAACGGTTGCAAATAGTGTTAGGCCCTTGTTCATAGCTTGCCAAGTCTACCGCCGCGCTCGCGCTCTGCCAACACAACCCCATCCGCAGAATTCGGTGGGTTGAGCCCAGGTCGGGGTCAGGTCGGGGTCAGGTCGGGGTTGGGTCGGGGTTGGAGTCGCTTGTGGAGTGTGTCAACGAGGGATAAGATCGGTACGTTCGGGTAATGGATGGTCGAAAGTGGCAGAATTCAACACTAATCTTTGGGCACCGTGGCGAATGGACTACATTCGTTCGCTCAGCGAAGAGTCAACAGACGGCGGATGCTTCCTTTGTCAGTATTGGTCTCAACCCCAAAACGACTCAGAGAATCACGTGATCTGGCGTACCGAGCGATCGTTTGTCGTTATGAACCGCTTCCCCTACACCAATGGCCACCTCATGGTCGCCTTCGCCGATCACAAAGGCGAGATGACCGACCTGAACGAGACCGAGCTATGCGATATGACACGAGCGATTCGCAATGCGGTCTCGGTCCTAAAAAAAACCGTCAAAGCACAAGGGTTCAACGTAGGCTACAACGTCGGGCAATGTGCGGGAGCGGGTTTGCCTGGACATCTTCACGCACATATCGTCCCCAGGTGGGGCGGTGACACTAACTTCATGGCAGTCCTGGGCAACGTGCGAGTCGTTCCAGATTCGCTTGACGCCCTCTACGCAGAACTCGCCAAGACCGCTCAGGAAGATGGTTTGACGGATAAATTCCGATGACGCGGGCCGATCTTTCGGAACGAGCCCCGTACGCGCACCCGATCGATGTTGCGAGTACGCGAGACCACAACGAACAACCCGACGCCCTTCGCACGCCCTTTCCCCTCGATCGACACCGAATCATCGGATGCACAGCCTTCCGCCGCCTTGAGGGAAAAACGCAGGTCTTTGCCCCGTCGCATCACGACCATTTTCGAACCAGACTGACCCACACGCTCGAGGCGTCCCACCTCGCAAGAACACTCGCCAAAGCGCTCCGCGCGAACGAAGACCTCGCCGAAGCGATCACCCTCGCGCACGACCTCGGTCACCCACCCTTTGGCCACGCCGGGGAGAAAGCCCTCACGGAAGTAATGGCGGAAGCAGGGGAGTTCAACCACAACCTCCACGCCCTCCGCGTCGTCGAATACTTAGAGCACCCGTTCCCAGCCTTCCGCGGTCTAAACCTGACAGCCGCAACTCGTGCAGGTCTTTCTTCGCACACCACATCCTACGACACCCCCGAAGAAAAAAACGCTTCAAGAGCGCCCTCCGTCGAAGCCCAAATCTCCTCACTCGCCGATCGCATCGCCTACAACTCCCACGACCTCGAGGACGCCATCGGAGCAAAATTCGTTTCGCCCCATGAACTATCAACGCTATCGCTCTGGAAAAACGCCTGCGACCAAACAGGAATGTCAGCGAACACCGATCAAATCCACGCAATCCGCAGGCCCGTCCTCGACGCCATGCTGAGCGCAATTCTCTCCAACGCCGTCGATACGTCATCGCCAAAGTTAGCCGAGCTCGAGTCGTTCGAAGATGTAGAAACGGCAACAACCCCGCTCGTCACAATTTCAGAGACGATGAACAGCTCACTCGAAGAGATCGAGCAATTTCTCGCAGATAGAGTCTACCGCCACGCCGACGTAGCCTCCGGCGACGCCGAGGGAAAGGCAAAAATCCTCGCCCTCTTTAACGAATTCCGCCGCGACCCAGGCAAACTCCCAAAACGCTTCGCCACCCGAATCGCAGACCAAGGCCAAGACCGCGTCATAGGCGACTACATCGCAGGAATGACCGACCGATACTGCGAAATCGAATTCAAAAAACACGCCAAGGCCTAATTTCCTGCGATTTTCAACAGATTCAAGTTGACATATATCATTTTCGATATATACTCTGAATGACATAAATAGAAAAAGGCCGACCTCCGGCCTGCGGAACAAGAGAGCGAGTTCCGCCTTGAGAGAGGATGTGGTGCCAAGGAGGGCTGCTTAATCGCCATTGGAGGCACACACATGCGCATCAAAGTGGAACTGCATAAAACCGCCGAACGATTTGTCTGGCGAGAATGCAACGCGGAAGTTCGCGAGACCTTCTTCGCCGAATTGGATCGCGTTCGAGACGAGCCGATAAAGAATTCGACTGTGATCGTCGTACCGGAGCGTAGCCGTTACGTGCTTCGAGCTTTCTTGTTTGCTGGGTGTATCGCCATATTCCGATACGACATCGCCAAGGGGCGAATTCGGGTAATCGAATGTCGAAAGCAAGGACGAAAAAAGAATCGAAGCGAAACGGGCGGACAAACCCCGTAGGCAATCATCGCACGCCATCGTCATCAACCATTAAACACGCGGAAGGACTTACCGTCGTCGATGGTCGTGGCGAGACGACTCACATCCTGCTTCCGATTGAGGAGTACGACCGACTGATGCTCGCCGACATGGTCCAGAGCGTTCTTTCAAAGATGGACGACCCCGACGATCAATTCGTGGATGCCGAAGTCGTCGCCTTGGAATTCGCCGCAGAAAAAATTGTTGCAGCCAGAAAGGCAGCCGGTCTAACTCAAAAGCAGTTGGGCGCAAAACTCAAGATTCCCCAGTCGCAGATTTCCCGCATCGAGCGAAACCCAGATCGCACCACCGTCCGCACCCTAAAACGAATCGCCAAAGCTCTCAAAGTGGATGTAAGCGCCCTCGTCTAAATCGTTACGCGCCCCAACCCTTGCACCTTCTGCCACCCCAACGAAGATACCCCCATGCTGCCCGCAGAAAACGTCATTATAGAAGCACCGCCCGATGGCCAGATCGTCGATCCGCTATCGTGGTTCGATTCGCCAGGACCGTTCGAGCTCGAAATCGGCTCAGGCAAGGGCGGATTCCTCATCTCAAGGGCGACCAACAACCCGGACATCCGCATGCTGGGGATCGAGTGGGCAAACAAGTTCTTCCTGTACATCGCCGACCGAATCGCCCGACGCGAAATAAAGAACGTCCATGTCATGCGAACCGACGCGAAGTTCTTGGTCATGAATCATTTACCCCCCGCATGCATCGACGTCCTCCACCTCTACCACCCAGACCCTTGGCCAAAAGCTCGCCACCACAAGCGCCGACTCATGCAACCCGATTTCGTACAGGCTGCGATCAGGACACTCAAGCCCTCCGCCCGCTGGCTGATCCAATCCGACCACGAAGAATACTTCCAAGAAATGAAGGGCCTCCTAGACCATCGCCCAGAACTGTCGCAAATCCCGTGGGACCAGAGAGAGTCAACACCCGGACCAGAATGGCAAGGAACCAACTTCGAGATCAAGTACGTCCGCGAAGGGAGAGACATCTACAGGGCAGCATTCGCCAAAGAATCCTAGCCCGCATGCAGAGAGTAACGAACTCCGATTCCCGTCACCAGACAGTTCGCCTCCACTTCCAAACCGTCCTACAATAGTCGAGACTCCAAGGGACGAACCGAAGCATGGCCTACGAAGGACCAAACAGACTTGCAGAATGGTACCAAGCGCTGCGCGAGCAGCTCCCGGTCGTGCGCAAAGCGTTCACCGACTGGCGTGACCAGGTCCGCGAAGAACCAGAGCTGATCTGGCAGACGCCGGCTGTTCGGTATGTCGTTTATGGACTGGGCGCGATGATGACCGTCTGGGGGGTAACGTTCGCGATCGCCCTGATTACCCCGCCCCCGCCAAAGGGCGCAAGAGAACAAGCCACCACCGCCGACTTCCACGTCGTCTGCACGGACGCGATGTGCCACCACCACTTCGTCATGCGCCGCGAATTCGGATTCGACGACTTCCCCGTACAATGCCCCAAGTGCCAAAAGCAGTCCGGACAATCCGCCCGCCCCTGCAATTCAAAAACATGCGGAGGAAAGTGGGTTGCACCGATAGTAACCGATAGCAAAAAGGTCTGTCCCGTCTGCCAAGGCGTTTTTCCATAGGAATAGCTGAGGCGATCGTAACCAGAGCTAGCGAATGACCGAATCCAGCATCATCCTATGTGCAACAGCAAGTGCGGTGGCGATCGTCCATACCCTGCTGGGACCAGACCACTACCTCCCCTTCGTCGCCATGGCCCGCGCAGAGAATTGGCCCCTCCGCCGAACCCTTAAGGTCGCAGCCCTCTGCGGTCTAGGGCATGTCCTCGGTTCAGTCATCATAGGGTGCGTCGGAATCGCACTTGGCTTGGGGCTTTTTCGATTAGAGAAAATCGAGACCTTCCGAGGCGACATCGCCGGATGGTTACTCATCGCGGGCGGATTAATCTACCTGGCATGGGGCGTCCGTCACGCGATCCGTCGCAAGCCGCATACGCATGCACACGTCCACGCCGACGGAACTCTCCACACTCACGAACACTCTCACGTAACCAGTCACGCCCACATCCACAGCACCGGAGAAAAAAAATCCCGAGCACCCCTGCTGCTGTTTACGATTTTCATCCTGGGTCCGTGCGAGCCATTGATACCACTACTGATGTACCCCGCCTCAAAAGCCCACATCTTCGACGTCATCCTGGTCGCGTCAATCTACGCAATCGCAACCCTCGTCACCATGCTCACGACGATCACCGCGTGCCTGCACGTCGTATCGTTCGCCCGCCTCGACCGTTTCGAACGCTTCGGCCCCGCAATCGCGGGGGCAGTTGTTCTTGCCTGCGGAGTTGCAGTGCGGGCGGGGTTGTGATCGAGGGCTATTCTTTGAATTCCTCTGGGTTCATCCGAAGCAGATCGAGGGTCAACTGCAAACCCGATCGGCCCCACTTAATATTGTCCTCCACTTCCAGGGCATCCTGCAATCGTCGGATCGCGCGCTCTGGATTCGGCAACGGCGTCGATGTGTGGATTTCGCCTATCGCGGCGGCAATGCGGTTTCGCATCGCTGCGTCGCCCTCTATCTCCAACATGTCCAAGAGGGCATCCACGTGACTCGTGTTCCCTGATCGCCCAATTTCCATGATCCAATCTGCTCGATAGACAATGTCCTCAGGGCTGTCGCCTAAGTGTTTGGCGTAAACGTCCAACACTTCAGCAGGCGACCATGAATTGCGGCTGGCGTACATTTCCCGAACCTCGACCCACTTGCGCGTCCCCAGTCGTCTGGACTCCATCCACACGTCTCGGGCCGGCGTCGAATCCGATTGCTTGATTTCAAATGTGTCGTCCACAAGGTGCCGCTGATACGCGAGGTTGCCTTGCCACCACGGGATTCCCTCCTCGTTTCGCTTTGAAGCCAGCGCATCGCAGAAACGTAAAAACGCTTCCGGCTCCGTGCGTATGCGCAGCGTCTCCAGCAAATCCATACGATCCTCCGCATCGATTCGTTGCTTCAGATCCTCGACGTCTAGCTCTTCGGGCGGCAACTCGCCTTTTACCTTCGGCGGCTCGCCAAGCCGGTCTTGCAGAGACTCCAAGTCTTCGATAAACGTTGACTTCTGGTCCTCAATGTAGACAACGTGGGGAAATCGCTTTACCTCGAACGATTTGTACGACGACGATTGCACGCCGATGGCAAAACGAACGCGGTACTCGCGAAGAAACTTACGCACCCGTTGTTCCCGCTCCGGAGTGACCCCAACGACCACTACGTCACTGCGGCGCGCTAGCTTGTTGAGTCGTTCCACCGTCTCGCGCAATCCGCGAGTCTGTTTTGTGTCGAAGAAAAGAATCAGGTATCGTGCATCATTGTCGAAACGAAGCGACAGGCGGTTGATCCACTTTTCCGCGGTCACTGCCTTCGCGTCCACGCCACCGGAAAGTCCCACCAACGGCATTACGAACCACATCACAGCATGCATTGTTGTCTCCTAGACGAACGGTTTCGCCCTGCCACGCAATACGACCGCACAGTGAATCGTCAGAAATGTGTCTGCACCTAAGCCGACGGATCGTTGTTACAAGACTGCTTGCAAAGCGCTCGTTTGTGGGCAGGAAGTGTTCCGCAACAGGTGGTACAAGCTGCAAGACCACTACAGCACAGATCACAATTCTGCGCGGTACCACCAGGTGAGGCACAACTTTTACCCTTCGGGCAATCGGTACCCGGGGCCGCTATATCCGGCGACTGCGCGACCAAACCCCCGGTAAGCAGAAGCATCCATGCCGCCATCAACGTCCTCATCTTCATCGTACGACCTCAATGTGAGTTCAGCAAGTTCTGCCGAGGAACAACCAAGCGAAACAAGCCTACCTCAACTACCCCCCCCCCCGTCAAGAGAAATCTGAATTTCTCGGTGTACTATTTTCGGGCGCTCCGCAGGTGGCGGTGTGGCATGGTCCATGCTTGCGTGGCCGAGTTTGCTTGAACTTGATGAGTCGACCGTGCACTATCTCATTGCGATGCATCCATGAAGACTGTGCGTCCGCGCGGGCTGAAGCCAAGCGGCTCAGGACGGAGGCGCGCTTGCGGCTTGAGCGACTACGTTTTAAACACACTGACTGGAAGCCAGTGCCATACTTTTTCAGCGGGTTGCTCATACGGTGCTACGGTATCGACTGCGTAGCCACTCGCTCGATCGATGTTTCATCCGTCACGCGATCCGTCCCAAGCCGCATACGCATGCACACGTCCACGCCGACGGAACCCTCCACACGCACGAACACTCTCACGAAACCAGTCACGCCCACATCCACAGCACCGGAGGAAAAAAATCCCGAGCACCCCTGCTACTCTTTACGATTTTCATCCTCGGTCCGTGCGAACCATTGATACCACTACTGATGTAACCCGCCTCCAAAGCCCACATCTTCGACGTCATCATGGTCGCGTCGATCTACGCATTCGCAACCCTCGTCACCATGCTCGCAACGATCACCGCGTGCTTGCACGTCGTATCGTTCGCCCGCCTCGACCGTTTCGAACGCTTCGGCCCCGCAATCGCAGGCGCAGTCGTCCTAGCCTGCGGAATCGCCGTACAGTCGGGGTTTTAGTATCAAGAGTCGAGACTACTCCGCGCCGGTTTGGAGATACTCAATCGTATACTCAATTACTGGGCGAACGTAGCGATAGTTTCCTTCCCCTTGAAGCTCTTGCTCAAGCAACTCTATTGCCTCGGCATCACCGGGAGCGCATATGTTGCCCAGCGCCACGACGATTGTTTGGCGAACTCGGGAGTCCTTTTCCAACCTCATCATCTCCATGAGATGAGCGCGGGCTGAAGGCTTGTCTTCCAAGCTAGCAAGCGTTAGGGGAATACTGCTGCGAATCAACGCATCCGTGTAGTCGTCCGCCGGGTGGTCGAGGAAATCGCTGAACAATTCATCCGCGTTGCGTGTATCGATCGAGGATAGGTAGGATCGAACCGGCAGCCAAATCGGATTATCTGGATCTTCCATTGACGCGCGCCTCGCGAGCGCGCTTGTTGCAAATGGCTCTTCCTTCTCAATCACCGACGGGTCGGCCAGCTGTCGCTCGTAGTGTAAACTACCTCGCCGGAAAGGATCGGTCTCGTCCTGCAATCCCTCATCGCAGAACGACAAGAATTCTTCGAGCGGTAGGCGCGTCCGAAGCAACGAGAGCGCGCGGCCGTATTCGTGCATTCGCGGATCATGTCGCGCATGCAGCTTCAACACGTCTAAGGTCGAATTCTCATCGAAGGTTTCCGAATCAATGGAGAGCGAGTTGTTATCCTCGAGAACGTAGGACTCCAATTCCTCGAAATCCGTGATGCGTGAAGAAGGACGGTCTTCCGATGATTCTGGGTTGAGAAACGTGACCGAGGGGAATGACTTTATTCGAAGGTGCCGATACGTTTGCGATCCCGAGCCAACAGCAAATCGTACGTTGTTCGTCTTGACGAACTTCCGGACCTTCTTCTCTGATTCGGCGGAAAGACCGATTACCGTCATATCTTCTTTATCATCGATCCGATTAAGTTTCTCAATCCAGCGACGGTTCTCACGATCCCGAAACGTCGCGAAGAAAAAAAGCACGACCGTACGGTCCTCAACAACCCGGATCGTCGGCGGATTGATCCACGCTCGCACACTCACTTCGATGGACTTTCCGAAGGCAGATTGAAGAATGGCTAAGAACAGAAAACTGCTAAGAATGGGTCGTACCATGACAATTCTCTACTGGCTAATTGGCGATATGATCACTAGTCGCGTGGCGGACTTACAAACTCAAGAAGCCTGCACCATCCCTTGGCACATGTTATCACAATAAGTTCGCCCCCGAGACCCAGGTATTGGAAAGCCGGCGGAGCAACAAGCTGCGCACGCTGTCTGGCTAGTGCAACATTGACTGCATGAACCAGAATCCTTCCCCCCCCATTCTGTCAAGAAAAATCTAGGGGCTTCGGTGTACTATTTCCGCGCGCAGCAACGACATTGAATTAGTGCTGTATCGACGTCTCCCCCGTTACCCGAAGAATCGGATAAGCCCCAATCGTATCATCCCAATACGGCGTCCTCTTATAGAAAAAAATCAATCGAGCCCAACCGTTTTTCGCAAACTCTTCGTCTTCCGCGACGCGCTTCTCGAATTCCTCACGCAGCGATGGATCTTTCTCCATCATCTCCCGGGCCATGCGCTCCAGCACCCGCGCATCCGCCCACTCTTTGTTCTCGAAGATCGCGCTAAAGAAACCCCACGACACAAGAGAGTCCGGCGCGTCCGGCTCTAACAGATGCATCGCAATCCGCCCATCGCGTTGGTTCATACGCACCATCACCGACCCCGCAGGAATAGGTCGATCAACTTTCTCAGTAGCAACCTCATAACTCACCCGAAACCGACCTTCAAAGGGCTTCTTCGCAAACGCAGGCTTGGTCAGGCGGTATTGTTCAACGTCCGTCGCCGTAGCCGCCTTCATTCGCTCGAACGCAACGCCATGCAATGAAAGTTTCTCGATCACTTCCGTCCACTCAGGCGGGATAATGTAAGCCCGTGGCGGAACCACAAACTTTTCCATTTCCGTCTTGTGAAACCACTGCGATTCGATGTCGATCGGCTTGGTAGGGTCATACGTGATCCAATCCATCGTTGAAACATCGCTCTTCACGACAGAGTATTCAACCCCTTTGATCGTAAACGGCTCACCTTCGTCGGTACTCTTCGCAGAAAGTGCCAGAGGCTTGCCTGACGCCCCCAGCCCCGAAGTCTCCACGTCAGCCTTTCGCACCGCATCACCAAGCGCCCCCGGATCGCGCCCGATCATCTCCAGCGTCCGCTTCATCACGTTGTACGTCGCCATCACCCGCGTGCGGTACGGTTTAAGAACATGCGTCTCCACCAAAATCGAAGGCCGATTCCGTATCGCGCCATACCCATGAGCATACCGCGCCGAAAACGCCCCCGAACGAATCCCTTTCGTCGGGTCCGTTCCGTTTTTCATCGAGAAGTACGTCATCGCCAAGTGCCCGTCCTCACGCAACATGGCAAACATATCTTTGTCGATATTCCCCTGAATCCATTTCACGATCGACGGCGCCATTCGCTCATCCGCACCCCATTCAAGCGAAAGATCATACTGCCAGTCGCCCCCATCTGTCGTATGATTATCAATGTGAAGGTCCGGTCGCCACTTATCCCAAAGACGCAACCAGGCTTGCATCTCAACGGTATCCGCCTTCGTATAGTCACGGTTAAGGTTCAAGTTGCGCGAAGTCACCCGCCACCCCATCTCGTCCGGACCGTTTTGGTTAATCCGCGAGTAGGCGCTAAATCGCTCGTGACCGTCAAGATTGAAGATCGGAATCACAACCAGCACCGTATGATCAAGAAGGCCCACATGCTTCTTATGGATTGCCATGTCGCGAAGAAGCATCAAAGACCCATCCTTCCCACAACATTCACCCGCGTGAATACAGTTCTGGACAAGCATGATACGCTTCCCAGCTTTGCGTGCGCGATCAGGATCGAAAAGACCGTCCTTCGACGCAATCAACAACGGCATCTCTCGACCGCGAGGACTCACCCCAAAGGTCTCGTAATGAATCCAGGGAGACGCCGCCGCAAGACGCTTGCAGTAGGCAACCGTCTCGTTATAGCGCGCCGTCTTTTGAAACGAAGTCGCCTCAGCGTGCGTCTCCCACGCCCTCACAGACCCGCTCACCGACGGCTTACCCGTCTCGCCGCGCACTGCCAGCGAAGAAAACAACACGGAAACAAGTACGAAACGGATACCTTGGACATTCCTGAACATAGCGAAACCTCTGATAGTTAATAACCTCAAATCACTTCCTGCGGGAACCCAACCGGCCTAACTCCTATAATAGCATCGCATGCGGATCATGTCGCACGCACAAATCGTCCATACGTTCGCCCAGAACCCACTTTCATGAGCTTTGAACGCGGCTTCGCCTTCCGCTATAATAGGAGCACACAACTGTTCTCGAAGGGGGGATAGAACCCGATTGGCAACACGTCTAGCAATATTGGCGATAGTATTGAGTGGACTAGGTCTGCCCGCGCGCGGAGAGTCACCCGGCGTCACATTTTCAGACCAGACAATCGCAGCCGGCGTTGACTACCTTCAGTGGGATCCGATTACCTGCGACTTTAGCTGTACAGGACTGCCCCGCATGATGGGATCGGCAGCCGCTGGCGACTATGACAACGATGGCTGGGTCGATATTTACGCAACCCGCTTCGAAGCACCCAATCTTCTCTTTCACAATCTCGGAGACGGAACGTTCGAAGAAGTCGGCGCCACCGCCGGAGTCGATCTGATCTCGCGCTCGTCGGCCGTCGTATGGGGCGACGTCAACAACGACGGTCACTTGGACCTATTGGTCCTTACCCTTACCAACAGACACTACTTATACCTGAGCAACGGCGACGGAACGTTCAATGAGTCCGCGGATGCTTACAACATCGCACTCCGCATCTCGCCCGACAAGTCATGGACCAGCGCCGCGTTCGGAGACTACGACCACGACGGAGACCTCGACCTGCACCTCGCGGGTTGGCATTTTTCAGGTCTATTGAACCAACTTCACCGAAACGAAAACGGATCGGGATTCGCCGACGTCACAACCGCCGCCAACGCCGTCGCCGAAGGCACGCTGGGATTCTCAACGCGTTTCGCCGACGTCACCGGCGACGGATGGGTCGATCTGCTCCTCGCCGCAGATTTCGAAACCAGTCGCCTCTTTGAAAACATGCGAAATGGTACTTTCAATGACATCACCATCGAGGCAGGCGTAGGTGACGAAGAAAACGGTATGGGATCGACCATCGGCGATATCGACAACGACGGCGACCTCGACTGGTTCGTAACTTCAATTTACGACCCCGACGTCAAGTGTTCGCCGCTTGGCTGCAACGTAGGCTGGGGAGGCACTGGCAATCGCCTCTACCAAAACGACGGAACAGGATCTTTCACCGACGGAACAAGTGCCTGGGGCGTCCGCAATGGCGCGTGGGGATGGGGCACCAGTTTTCTTGATTTCGACAACGACGGAAGACTCGACCTCGCAGAAACAAACGGGATCAATTTCACCCAGCTCAGCGCCGAAGACCAATTCCAACACTTACCCGTTCGCCTCTGGCACAACAACGGACCTTCCGCGACCCCAACCATCATGCAAGAAGTCGGCGCATCCCTCGGTTTCACCAGCGCGCTCGAAGGCAAGGGGCTCTTAACTCTCGACTACGACAACGATGGTGACCAAGACGTCCTCATCATCAATAACGCCGACCACCCAGTCTTGTACAGAAACGACGGCGGCAACACGAACCCTTACATCAAAATAGACCCCCGAGGAACCACCAGCAACCATTTCGGAATAGGCGCAACAGTGCGAATCACCGTCGGCGACGTGCGGCAGATGCGCCTCATCGGTGCAAACAGCAACTTCATGGGCCAAAACGATCGAATCGCCCACTTCGGTCTAGGCCCCGAAACCGCATCCATCGATACCATCACCATCGAATGGCCAGCCAGCGCCGTCATCCAAAAACGCAATAACGTCGCCACCAACCAGCTCCTGAAAATCCAAGAACCCATCCCAGGCGACTTCCAAGACGACAATGACGTAGACCTCGAAGACTACGCACTGCTCTTCGCCTGTCATGCCCCCCCCCAAAGCGGCGAGCGACCAGCCAACCACTGCGCTCGCTCAACAGACCTAAGAGATATCGCCATCTTCCAAAACGCCTTCACCGGTTCAAACGACGAGTAGTACACATCCGTTTTTATGACGAAAAACGACAACTCCCCTTTGCGATTGCACGCTCCATTCCCTACAATCGCATTCCAATTGGACCGCGTAGAAAGCAGAAAACGCGGAGTGAGGGAGAAAGAAACGCAAGTATTCGCTGCTCGTAACACTGGTATCGCCGTCTGCGCATCTCGATCCGTGCAGACCACCGCAATTTCAAGCAAGACCCCTCACACGTAAGCCAAAGTCGGCGCACCGAAGTTACGCTCCAAGCGACTGTCTCGGCGTTCCGATACAAGCGTAGACAATGCCCATTTTTCGCCGTACCAAAATCCGCGCGGAAAGAAACGACCCCTTGGAGATCGCCCGAAGATGAAAACCATGACCCGATCAGCTTATTTGCTAACCTTCGCCTCGCTCTGCCTGTTCGCATCGCCAACCCTCGGCGACGAAAAAGAGGACTCCAAAGGAGGAATGACAGCGGGAACATTCTCAGGGCTAAAATTCCGATCCATAGGCCCCGCTCTTCAGTCCGGTCGAATCTGCGACTTCGCCGTCGATCCCGAAGACCACAGTCGCTACTTCGTCGCAGTCTGCTCCGGCGGTGTCTGGAAAACCGAAAACGCGGGAACAACCTATGAACCTGTCTTCGACGGGCAAGGATCCTACTCGGTTGGCTGCGTTACAATGGACCCCAGCAACCCGCACACCATCTGGGTTGGATCTGGCGAAAACAACTCCCAAAGAAGCGTCTCCTTCGGTGACGGCGTCTATCGCTCGCGCGACGGAGGAAAAAGCTGGAAAAACGTAGGCTTAAAAGACTCAGAGCACATCGGGATGATCGTCGTCGATCCCCGCGATTCAAACACCGTATACGTCGCAGCCCAGGGTCCACTCTGGCGCTCCGGCGGAGATCGAGGCTTATATAAGACAACCGACGGCGGCGAAAACTGGCAGCGCGTCCTCTACGTCAGCGAAGACACCGGCATCAACGAAGTACACATCGACCCTAGAAACCCCGACGTGCTTTACGCCTCGTCCTACCAACGCCGACGACACGTCTGGACCCTCATCAATGGTGGTCCAGAAGGCGCAATCTACAAATCGACCGACGCCGGAAAAAGCTGGCGAAAAGTCAACAGCGGCCTCCCCGGCGAAGACAAAGGTCGAATAGGCTTATGCGTCTCGCCCGCCAATCCCGACATAGTCTACGCCATCGTCGAGGCCGCTATGGGAAAGAGCGGTTTTTATCGATCCACAAACCGCGGTGAATCCTGGTCCAAGCGAAGTGGCCACGTCGCATCCAGTCCCCAGTATTACAACGAAATCGTGTGCGACCCAACCGACCAAGACACCGTCTACTCACTCTCAACATTCATGAGCGTCACCAAAGACGGCGGCAAGACATTCAACCGCACGCCCAGAAAAGACAGACACGTCGATGACCACGCACTCTGGATCAACCCCGCCAACACCGACCACCTACTCGTCGGATGCGACGGCGGCATCTACGAAAGTTACGACCTGGGCAGCCATTGGCATTACAAGGTCAACTTGCCCATCACCCAGTTCTACCGTGTCAGCGTCGACGAAGCGCTGCCGTTCTATAACGTATACGGCGGAACTCAGGACAATAATTCCCAAGGCGGACCCTCAAGAACAATAAGCCCCGCCGGAATCACCAACGAGGATTGGTTCATTACCGTCGGCGGCGACGGATACGAAACCGTCATCGATCCCAAAGACCCCAACACCGTCTACAGTCAGTGGCAATACGGAGGACTCGTTCGTCACGATCGAAAAAGCCGCGAAACCGTAGACATCAAACCCCGTGAAAGACCCGGCGACGAGCCTTATCGATGGAACTGGGACACCCCCGTCATCCTCAGCCCGCACAGCCACACTCGTCTCTACTTCGCCGCCCAAAGACTTTTCCGCTCCGACGACCGCGGTAATTCGTGGTCCGTCATCAGCGAAGATCTCACCCGCCAGATTGACCGCGACCAACTCAAAGTCATGGGCAAAATTCAAAGCATCGATGCCGTCTCGAAGAACAAGTCCACGTCGATCTACGGCAACTGTGTCTCGCTAGATGAATCGCCGCTCGTTGAGGGTCTTCTCTACATCGGAACCGACGACGGCGTCATCGCCGTCACCGAAGACGCAGGGCAAACATGGCGAAAAATGGAACTCTTCCCAGGCGTCCCAGA
>JAJDDZ010000335.1 GCA_029260025.1 Phycisphaerae bacterium
CGGCGAGATCACCATCGACACGTGCCAAGGCGGACTGGGAACACTCGACGACACGTTGGTTAGCGTGTACGACTCCTGCGGCGGTTCCGAACTCTCCTGCAATGACGACTACTCGGATCTTCCCGTTGTCGACTGCGAACGCAGATCGGCCGTCGTGATGCCGAGCACGCCCGGACAGCAGCTCATGATCCGAGCGGCCGCCTACCCCACCTCCACGCCCGAGGGGACGTTCCCCCTGCGCGTGACGGAAGTGCCCGCGCCGATGACGCTCTATGGTGGCGGCGCGCTTCCAACGGCCTCTCAAGGACAAAGCTATTTCTATACCCTGCCGATCGGGGGCGGATGTCCGATCTTCATCGACAACAGCGTACCCTACTACTCTGTAATCGCGTCCTGGCTACCGCCCGGATTGACGATGGATGCGTCGGGCCTGCTGTCCGGTGTCCCGACCGTTAGCGGTCAGTATGAACTCCAGGTAGACGTCGGTGACCGCGACATCTCCACGTCAGGAGACAGCGCCACGTTTACGCTAACTGTGCTGCCGAGTAACGACGACTGCGCCAACGCCGCGTCCGCGACCGAAGGCGGGTACGCATTCGGCAATGTAGGCGCGACAACGGACGGCCCGAATGAGCCGGGAATGTGCGACTTTTTTGGCGATACGTATGTCCGATCCGACATCTGGTATCGTTACACATCGTCCTGTGACGGCATCGCCACGGCGACTCTGTGCGGCAGCGCCTACGACACTAAGATGGCAGTCTACTTCGGCGGAAGCTGTCCGACAACCGAATCGGCGGTCGCATGTAACGACGACTTCTGTGACGTGCAGTCGCTCCTCGACTTCCGCGTTGCACGTAGCGGCGAGTATCTGATCCGAGTCGGTGGATTCGACACAGCGCAGGGAAACGGGGCGTTCACCTTAACGTGCATCAACGACTGCAATCGGAACGACATCGACGACGCCGTCGAGCTAGCAAACGCAACCGCGTCCGACTGCAACAACAACACCGTCTTGGATATATGCGAAATCAACTCGGGAAACAGTTTGGACTGCAACGCGAACGGTCTTCCCGACGCGTGCGATATTCGAGCCGACGCCGTGCCCGGCTTCCACACGATCGGCTTGGGCACTGGTTATAACGGAAACCTTCAAGACGTAGACGGCGCCTTTCCGGCTGGGCTCGTGGCGCTTGGCGGCGTGCCGTTCAACATTCCGGCGACGGGCAACAACTACTGGCACAGTGTGATCGCCGCGGGCTCGAACCCTCGATCCCTCGATATCTCGACAAGACGTCCGGGAGTAACCGAAGTTCACACGTTGATCAACACATACTGGGGACAGCCGGGGCCGACAAGCTACGCTTGGCTGGAGTTCTTCGGGTCGGGCGGCGCCTACTATCGCAAGGATCTGGTCGGAGACGTCGATATTCGCGACTTCAATCAGCTTTCTTTCACGAACTACATCAACGGTACGACCACAACGAACGTCGTCACGGTCGGTTCGCACCGGCTGGACCAACAGCGAATCGACCTGCCGGCCGACTTTCACGATGAAACGCTCGTCACGATTCGGTTCAGTGACAACGGCAGCGACGGATCAACGCGAGCCTTCTTGGCTGGTGTGACCGTTCGTGTCGGTGGCAGTACCGACTGTAACAGCAACAGCGTGCCCGACGAATGCGACGTCGCCGGCGGCGCTCCGGACTGCAACACAAACGGCCGACCCGACACGTGCGACCGCTCAGGCGACGCCAACGGCGATGACCTCATATCACTTGCGGACGTCGTCTTCTTGAACAACTGCATGAGTGGGCCGTGCGTGTCCGGAAGCTGCACGCCTCCATTGTATACAAGCTCCTGCTGTCAACTGATCGACTTCGACGACGATGGCGACGTTGACGCCCTTGATTTCGCGGCGTTCCAGTTTTCCTTCGGAGCTTCCGCACCGTAGCAGCTGCGGGTACAGCCCGGTTCGCTTGGACTTGCTACACCGGAAGACTTACCGGGCATGTTCGATCCGAATTAGGAATGTTGGATTACGATTTCTTGCGCTGCTCAAGATCGGGAATTGTCTCTGCTTGTGCGATCGTTTATGTGCACGAACCGCGGTGCCAGTAAGGTGTCTTTACTCGGCCAAGCCATTATCGCCGATTCCAGCCCAGGATCAATGGTGCAGTTTGGTCCGCGAGATCTGAACTTGGCCGGCCATCATGAGTAGAATGCTCCGCATGCTTTTCAGCTCATGCCAAATCATCCTCATTGCTCTGGCAGGTTGGATGAATCGGGAACAAGGCGTTGTGCCCAAATATACAAACGCGAGTAACCCGCACCGCACTACCGCGCGTTGACACGACCTGCAACCGATGAACCCGAGTTTATTCTCCTGACCTGAAATGCGGCCTGGCTTGCATCGCTCAAAGGGTGACCGACAAGGCACAAACACGTCCCTCGTCCGCGATGAGCCTTGCGAACGACACGACTCAGGCGGGGAAGGTACGCAAATGGAGGCGGGGGGAATCGAACCCCCGTCCCGCGACTGCTTTCGAGTTGCTTCTACGTGCGTAGTCAATCTTTTATGTGTCAGACGCAGGGACGCTGATCGACATGCTTCCCATGGCCTTAGCCAGACTGTTGTCTCACAACAAAGCGGTCAGACATCGCTTCATTGCCAGCTCACTAACGTCGTCGTTCACAATAGTGAGCGTCTCGAGAACGACGGGCTACCTATTGTTAGGCAGCCATGGCATACGAGTTGTTGCCATATAAGGTTTATCGCCAGGGGTTTTACGAGGCCTCCTGACAACCTCGGCACGCCACAATCCCGTCTACTCGCCCGGTCGAATCCGATCGCCCCCGTGCGCTTATCAAAGGATTAGCAAAGCAATAGTACCAACCGTTCAAATAACGGTCAAACAACCAAATCAACAGCAATACGGGCCCGTCAAATCAACAAGACCACGCCTTTCAAAACAGCAGATGAAAAACATAGTCAAGGCGACCAGTCAACAACAGTCGCATCCCCGAAAAACGCATAACCTCTCGTATGTTCTTACGGTAGGTAGGATGATAGCAGTGCCGTTGGCAGTCCTTGCACGCAGGTTTCGGATCCATCGGGCAATGAGACCTCTTAACGAAAGCATGCGCCAACAACTTCGTGCAATCCCCACAAAGCGAGACCTCCTGACGAGCAATTGCCTCCACGTCAAAACCGGGTATCTCAGCAGGTTTTTTCCCCGCCGAAATATGCTTACATTGACAGTAGAGACCAACAAATCGAGCCAAAGTCTTAAGGTCATGCCTGAGCGTCGCATCCCAAGCCCGATTAGCCTCGTCCCCACCAGATCGATCGAGAATCGGAAGCGTGCGACTAGGCCTCAATGGCGCGGTCGTCGGGGACGGTACAAAAGATTGAAACATATGGCCCACTTCCTCCCGGAGTCACCCGAATCACTTCTTATCCGACAGCAAACCAGCAAATCGCATGCCAAACGAGGACATCTTTGTCTTTAAGTGGCTTTCCGGGCCCCGGTCGGACGAATTCTCGGACCCCGCAAACGCCAACCTACCCGCCACAATGACGCCCATCAATTAGCAGGCCCCATCGATTCAGGATAGAATCCAAGTTTCCGGCGGGATTTGGGGACATTGGTCAACCAGTGAAAGATTCATCCAACCACGCCCGCCCAGCTACCCTCCGCATATTGCTCCCGCACATGCTCGCCGCCGGTCTCACGCAAGCCGTCTATTTCGGAATCGCAATGATGATGCCCCTCCTGGCAAGAAAGCGGTTCCACGCAGACAATTGGCAGACCGTCATGGTCACAGCAACCATGCCGACCTTGATGATACTTTCCATCTTCTGGGGGGATTACCTCCGTCGCGTACGTCTCCGCCGCTACTTATCAGTCCACTGGGCAATCGTCGCCATCCCGCTCATCGCGGCTAGTTTCGCTCAGAGCTTCTGGACGCTTCTAATATGTTATGCAGTCGCATGCGTCGGGTCGTCAGGTTCGTCCCCGGTTGCTGGCGAGTTGCTAAAGGGCTTCTACAGCGATGCCAAACGAGGGCGAGCGTTCGCACTGGTCAACACCGCCATGTTCATCAGTTGGACGGCCATCACTTTAGGAATCGGATACGCCCTCGACGCAAACGAAGATGCCTACCGAGTCTATCTCCCCCTCGCCGCCGTCCTCTACGGTCTGGGAATCCTATTACTCCGAAGCTTGGTCCTGACCTCGAATCTTCAAGCACGACGAAGCTTAGAAATAACCGAATCTTTCCACATGCGCCGCTTCATAGAACCAATCCTCCACATGAAGCAAATCCTCAAAACAGACCGCCTCTTTGCCAGCTATGAAACAGCCTTCATGACATACGGCGTTGGCTGGATGATCTGCAACGCGCTACTCCCTGTCCTCGCCACCGACAAGTTCAACATGGACTACACCGACTTTGCACAATCCACCCAGGCGATCTATCCGCTCTGTATGTTACTGATGACCTACCCAATGGGTCGCGTGATGGACCGCCTTGGACCAGCCAAAACATCATGCCTTTCATTCGCATGGCTAGCCTTCTATCCCGTAGCGCTCCTAATCGCCACAACCGTCTTCGGCGTTGGCGTCGCCACCGCGATCTACGGAACGGCGATGGCAGGCGTGCACATTGGCTGGATGCTAGGACCCGTAGCCTTCGCAAAAACGCCAGAGCGAGTAGGACAATATGTAGCCATCCACACGACCCTGGTCGGACTACGCGGCGTTCTTGCCCAAGGTCTAGGCATGTTAATCTACGAAATATCGGGCCACTTCGGTTGGCCCTTCGGGTTGGCATCCGTATCATTCGCATTCGCATCATGGCAGATGTGGCGACTATCCGAGCGAATGAAAACCGAATAAAAAACCGAGCCGCGCCAGCAAGGAAGTGGACCAGCCGCCAAGAACGCCATCCCCGCTCATTTCGGATACTCCGACCAATCCCGCCTCCAAGAACCACGGCTCGCCATTGGTATCCGCGGAACGGATTCCCCAGAGGTATATTCGGGAAAGAGGGGGGGAAAGTCATGCGACTACAGGCCACCTTCGTCCTGGACTACGCAGAAAACCTAGGTGCTGTTTTCGGTGCCATGCGTTAACAAAGCTTCCCGCTGAACCCCAATTTCATCTTCTTTGGTCTTCGAAACGCCGTTTCCCGTCCCTAACCCCCTGATCGTTTAAGAAATCCCCTTAACCGATCACCTGTCAAGTTATTAAGGTAGCAGGCGCGGGGATTCCGCGCCAAAACGAGCAAGAAACATGAAACCCCAACGACCAACCCACTATCGCCGATCCGCACCATCCGAAGACGAACCCGAAATGTCCTCGGACACCTCCCAAACAGAAAAACTACAAACGAACCCATTCATCCAACTCACGACCTCCAATCAACGACTCGACTCAAAACGAACCCATTTCCAAACCCATTCAAAGTGCGCAACAAGACCACACCCAAAAACAGGATCGAACAGAAGGATTTACACCGCCGCAGAAACGCGAGGCCCTGCCGCAACGATCTCCGCCGAGGCT
>JAJDDZ010000336.1 GCA_029260025.1 Phycisphaerae bacterium
AGTCGTCTCCCTTCGCTTTTTGCGGCGTGGGTCGAAATTGTCTACCAACGCGGCGTTCACAGTTCGGCCCACGCGACCCGATTGGGTGCGTTCTGCTCATAAGACACCGACCCTGCTCGTAGGTTAGTCGTACATGTCGCAAGATGTAATCGCTTTATTGGGCGTCGTGAACGGTGTATTTATGGGGAGAGTTTGCGGGAATCGTGAATCCAGCGAGCGATAAGTGTGATTTCCTCCTCTGAGAGTCTCTCTGCAAAACGTGGCATCTGGGCTGGTTCTTTGCCGGACTTTCGGTAGCGCGTGCTGTGGTCGGGCTGGGCGATCATGAGTGTTAGCCACTCGACCGATCCATAGCCAAGGAATTCCGGTGCTCTCGTCGTGCCTTCGTACTCACCCTTGTACGTGTGGCACTCGTTGCAAGTTTGCATAAAGAAGAGGCGCCCTTTTTGCAGAGTGCGATCGTTGCCTGTACTTGGATAGTTGGTGAGATCGGTGTACGCGTCAATCTCGGCGAAACGACCGGGTGTAAGCGATTCACTCTCAAGGTAGTGTGCAACCGCTGCCAGATTAGCTTCCGTCGCTTCTTGGTTGCCTGCATTTTGCGCACGGAATTTCTTGACCCATGTGGCCATCTTTGTGTGGGCGGGCTCTGTGTCCGGTTTTTTCATGAGGCCAAAGTATTTGGTATCGTTTGGATCCTCAAGCAATTCGCGAATCCAGCCGCGCGATGCGAATCCTTCGAGGTCTGATGAAGTAGCGGATTCGTTGGGAATCGCGCCGGTCCCGTCATGACCGCCGTAGCGATGACAAGATGCACAGTTGTCGGCGAAAAGTTGAGGGCCTCGCGTTCGTGGGTCATTTTCCAAAAGAGCGAGCGGGCCGGTTGGCGGGATTCCGTGCAGAGAAGCAAGCTCGGCTGCTCTCTTGGAAATCGTTCTTGCTTTGCGAAGTTGCTTGTTGAATTGCGCGGTCCGCAAGAGGCGTTGTTCGCCGCTGGTTAACTCCACGCCCTCATTTATTTTCGCTTGGACACTCGCCAGCTCGGTTGCCGAGGGGGCGAGGTCAGATACGAGGGCGTCGGCGGTCAGGCCAATCGCTCCGGCGAGTAGGAGCGTCGTGAACCATACGACGACCGCTCTACCACGGCGCGGAAGAAGCACGTCAGACAGCGGTAACAAGAAGAGCAATCCAGCCACGGCGGCAGGAACGAAAACGGACGCGATCATCTCTGTGGTTGGCGTTTCAAACAGCTTAAGCCATTGGAAAAGAAACAGCGAGTGCCATTCTGGTCGAGCGGGGTAGTCAACCGCGCTCGCGTCGGCGGGCGCTGCGAGAAGATTCCAATCCGCTCCATAATGAACGGCGATCACAGACAAACCTATCAACGTGACCACAATGCGTGTGATGGGCCAGGTCCTGGCGGACTTCTCGGCGTCTGTTTTTCTGAAGGAAAGGACTCGTCCATGAAAGATGGGAAGCCAAAGAAGCACGGGACTCAGTGCGAGAGGAAGAACGATCACGTGGAGCATGTGAAAACGGGCGAGCGTAAAGTTTCCCGGGGCTGATCCTCCTAGAACAAGCTGTCGTAAGGCATCCCCGATGACCGGCGTTCGCGCGAGAATGTTCGTGCGGACGATCGTTCCCCAGTAGCCATCCTGATCCCACGGAAGCAGGTGCCCGGTCAACGACGCGATCAGGACGATTGCAACAACGCCCAGACTCATTCCCCAGATTCCACTACCCCATCCCCGATACGCCCGTTTGACGACAATGCCCGCGGAATAAATCAAGGCGAGAACGAGAATGGCGTCGGATGCGAAGTAGTGCATGCCGCGAATCAGCCAACCGAAAGTCATCTGCGTTTGAATGTACCAAACGCTTCCCCACGCGGTCGCAGTCGACGGATTGTAAACGGTCATCAGCAATAGACCCGTCGCAATCAACGTAAGAAACATCGCGCCGATCGAGATTCGAAGCGCCCGTAGCATCGGATCCTTCGGTTGATCTTGTTGTGATGGTTTTGACTCTTCGGCGGTCATCGTTCGCTCGCTAGGCTTGCTTTTTCAGCGCGACTCCGGTCATGAACTCGGCGTACTCAATCTCGATCCATCGCTTTCCGTCTTTGTCGGGCGGCGTGATGGTCACGGGAAGCTCATCCATTCCGCGAGGTGATGGGCCAAGGCGTCGCGAACCGTCCGTCGAGAATTCGCTAACATGACAAGGACAGAGGAACGCCTTTCGATCGGCGGCATAGTCAATTCCGCAGCCAAGATGCGGGCAAGCTGCCTGAAAGCATCGGACGCTGGGGTCACTCAGGTCGGAGTCGTCGCGGGTCAACCAAACCGTGCCGATCGGACCCGGGGGATGGTGCACATAGGCGTCCCATCGATCAGCCTGAACCACGACGCGAAGCGGAATGTCGCTTGAGACGCCGTCGAGGGAGGCGATGCGTTGCTTCTTGCGCGACTGCTTCCCCGATCGAAGTGGGTGGAGAAGAAACTGCAATCCGCAAAAACCAAGGGCGACCCCAAACAGGGCGCACGCGCCGCCAATGATCGTCGCCAGAAACGTTCGCCGTTGTATCGATTCGTCTGTCATGTTCAACTCGCGTTGCCCGCTCGGAAAGCGTAACCCAATGCGGACGCCTTCGCCATATCTGTGATTAAACCGGGCTTGTGCGGTCGGGTTTGGGCGGGTATCCCTTGTCCGGCGGAGATGGAGGATCGGTCTGAGGATTCGGCGTTTCGCGAGGAGTTTGATAGCATGAAATATATCGTTGCCTTGCTCATGGCGATGGTCCTGAACGCAGGTGCCAACCTTTTGATGAAAGTTGGCATAAAGACAGTGGAAACTTCAGGTGGACTCATGAAAGACGGGGCGGTCGGGGCGGTGAAGACTATCTTGACGAGTGTTCCACTATTTGTCGGGCTGACTTGCTTTGCCCTGAACGCGGGTCTTTACATGTATGCACTTCAGAGCAAGACGCTTAAGATCAGCATTGCGTACCCGATCATGGTTGGCGGCGGGTTTGCCATGATCGCGACCGTCGCCCGACTCCACCCCGCACTGGCAGAACGGATGTCTTGGGGTCAGTGGGTCGGTGTTGGATTTATTCTAGTAGGGATCGTACTGGTCGCGACGCAAACAGAACCTCTCGGCGCGTAGTTGACCGTGCGGAAGGAGCGTGATTCAAAATGCCTCAAAACTCGCAGCCAAGCGATAGCACAAATGGCGCCATCCGCGGAATCGCCTATCGCCCGGGTTCTCTCGATGCAATGATCCTGATCGACGAATGCGTCGTCTGCGCACAAGGAAACTTGGAACTCGAACAGCGGAAGCCCGGTCCCCGCGCCATTACGCTGCTTTCAAAAGAGGCGTGGACGGATGCGTGCGCGGACCTAGGGACCGATCTCCCATGGGAAATTCGGCGGGCGAATCTTCTGGTCGAGGGAATCGACCTCGCCAGCGCAATGGGAAAACGTATTCAAATCGGCGAAGCGCGCATTCTTGTTCACGGCGAAGTCAAACCCTGCAAGCTCATGGATCAACAGCACGAAGGTCTGCGAGCGGTCCTAAAGCCACACTTCCGCGGCGGGGTCTTCGGAGAAATCCTCGAAGGGGGTACGATCCGGGTTGGCGACCCCGTAGAGGCGTCCTAGCTAGTCGCTGATGCTTGCGTTGCCTTACGTTGTCGAGCCGTTTCCAGCTCTGCCCTGATGAACTGATAGATCGCGCGAGTCGCGGATGACCGGTTCAGCGTATAGAAATGAATCCCCGCGGCGTCGTGTTCTAGGAGTTCCAGGCACTGCTGCGTCGAGTGATACATCCCAATATGACGAACCGCTTCCGCATCGTCCTCAACGGCCTCGATCCGTTTGAGAAGTCGCTTGGGGATCGTGGCTCCGCACATGTCCGTAAACCTCTTGACCTGCTTCACGCTGAGCACGGGCATGATCCCGGCGATTATCGGAACGTCAATTCCAGCACGAACCGCCCGGTCGCGGAAATTCAAGAAATCTGTGTTATCGAAAAATAGCTGCGTGATCAGAAAATCAACGCCCGCATCGACCTTACGTTTGAGATGGTCGAGATCAACGTCCAAGCTTGGGGCTTCGGGGTGGGCTTCTGGATAACAAGCAGCCCCGATGCAAAAGCCCGGGTGCCGTTGACGGATAAACGCGACCAACTCGCTGGCATAGGCGAATCCATCCTTGCAAGCGGAGAAGTGCTTTTCGCCAGCGGGCGGATCGCCGCGTAGTGCAAGAATGTTCTCGATCCCGCAGTTTTTAAGATCATCAACGACCTGGCCAAGCTCTGCTTTCGTCGCGGATACACACGTCAAGTGGGCAAGAGGTTCGATCTTCACGTCGCTTTTGATTCGAGCAACCAGGTCGATCGTTTTCTTTCGAGTGCTCCCCCCCGCTCCGTATGTCACAGAAACATACGTCGGACCCGCCGCCTGAAGCGACTCGATCGTCCGGTAGAGATCCCAAAACCCGATATCGTCCCTTGGTGGAAAGAACTCGAAGGACAGGGTTGGCTGACCCTGTTTGAGTTGTTCGATAATGCGCATTAATGATCTATCGAATGGTAGCGGCAGGATTCGAACCTGCGAAGACTTTCGTCAACGGGTTTACAGCCCGTCCCCATTGGCCAGCTCGGGCACACTACCGTCTTTGCGATGCCAAAGCGACACAGGTCGCCTGTGGATCACCGATCGAAGGATCGGTGTTTTTACCGCAAGAGGTCGATTCCTACAAGCACCCCAAGAAGATTTTCGGCCCTTACAGCGGGTGCCGGTGTGGTTTAGCCCAATTCCAAGGCTTTCTCATCCGGTCTGGATCAGGAAATCCAACAGGCCAAAACCGATCGCGAGAACAAGGGCGGCGAAGATAACGAAAGAGTTCATTGCATTTCTCCCAAAATAAGCGAAGCGGCCCTTGATGACCCGCTCCATGAATTTCCAAGAATCACGAGGTCAAGACTAGCCCGAGCAACGAGCTTAGATAGAAAAAACCGAAGAATATGATTGCGCCAACGATCGATCCGAACATGCCAATCCTCCAATGAGAACCGTCGAGGACATCACGATACACCTCTTCCGATCCTAACACATCGGCAAAGTCTCCCGCGAGCCTGCAAGGGATCGTGAGCGCGAAAAATCGGCGAACCGGTTCAGCGGGGCTAGCCCGTGGGAGAACTTGAGGGGGTGAAGAGCTGGAAAAGTAACAGATAGACGATGACGCCCGTCATCGAGACATAGGTCCAAATCGGAAACGTGATCCGAGCGAGCTTGCGGTGTTTGTCGAATCGACCGCGCAGCCCCAAGACGAGGGTCCATGTTGCCAGGATCGGGACGGTGGCAGCCAGCACGACGTGCGTAATCAAGATCGTGAAATAGACCGGGCGGATCCAACCCGTCCCACCGAACCTTTTCTCCTCGCCAAACGCCGCATAGGTGAGATACGAAACCAGAAACAAAACAGAGACACAGAAGGCGGATATCATGCAAACTCTGTGCTTTTGGACTTGCCCTCGGCGTATCAAGACGTAGCCAGCGACGATCAACATGAAACTAATGAGGTTCAAGGATGCGTTGACCGTTGGCAGAATGGTGATGTCGAACATCAGCCGCTCTTTTCGGCGAGCAGCGTATCAATGTCGGCCATGACCCGGTCGCGCGTGCTGGTGAGGAGTCCGTCATAAGCAGAGCGGATGCGTCCCTCGCTATCAATCACCATCAGGTAAGTGCTGTGCATCAGCGGCTCATCGCCAGCGGCGGGAACGACACTCTGAAGAAACCCCTTGCCAACGAGTCGGTGAACGTCTTCTTCGTTGTTCCCGGTGAGAAACAACCAGCGATTGGGATCAGCGCTGAACCGCTTGGCGTAGGTTACGAGCGCCCTCGGCGTGTCGTTTTTGGGATCGAGGCAAATCGATACGAACTTGATGCCATCGCGACCCTCTAGGTCTCTCTGCATCGACCGAAACTTTGCGCTTAGTTTTGGACAAGGGCCCGCGCACCGCGTGAAAATAAAATCTGCAACCCAGACGCTTCCGAGCAGGTCTCCGCGTGTAATAACCTGACCGGATCGTTCGGTAAGAGAAAACTCCGGGGCTTGCGCTATAACGGGTAGCGTAGACGGCGCATCAATCCGCACCATCGCTGGCTTCCCGGGGGATTCCATGAGCAAAACACCACCGCAGATAACGATCAGCGCGAACCCGGCAATGATAAGCGTTCGAAGCGGAGACGGCATCTCGCCAGCGACCTCCTGTGGTGCAGGCTGCTGTGAACGTGAAACTGATTCGTTAATCGCCATCATTTTTTTCTTCCAACAACGATCGTCGCAGCGACGATCATAGCAAATGCAAACACGATGCTGACCAAGATCGACGCGGTCAACGAAGGACCGCCCACTAGCGCCCCCTCTTGTCCATAATAGAGCGTACCACGAATGGCTGACACACCATACGTTAGCGGATTCAACGCCATGACCCAACCAAGCCATGTCGATGCACCGCTCGCAGGAAAAAATGCACCAGAAAGGAGCAGCATCGGGAACAAAACCAAATTCATGATCGCATGGAAACCCTGAGTCGAGTCCATTGGCCAAGCGATCAGAACGCCCAGTCCGCTAAGACCAATCCCGACAATGATACTCACCCCAACCATCGCAAGAAGGGGCAAGATAGATAGCGGAACACCCGCAAACGGTGCAAGCGCGAGAAAAAGCATCGCCTGGAAAATCGCCAACGTCGCACTGCCCGCGATTTTCCCAAACGCAATCGCTGAACGATGTACCGGAGCGGCCACGACCGCCTGGAGGAATCCCTCACGCCTGTCCTCGATAATTGAGATCGTCGAGAAGATCGCCGTGAAAAGTAAAATCATCGCGATCGTCCCCGGAAAAGTGTATTCGAGGTAGTTCATGTCGGTCGCGCCGCCGCCCTTAAAGGAACTACCGAAACCGGACCCCAGAAACACCCAAAACACGATCGGCGTCGCAAGTGCCCCGACAACGCGACTGCGCTGACGCAGGAATCGCTGAACTTCGCGCCGCCAAAGCGCGACCGCGGGCATCACCCAACTCTGGGCTGGTGCAGTACTCATCGCGATCCCCCCTTTTCCGCAAGATCGTCCGATTCGTCGCTAATCGCGTGCCCCGTAAGATGAAGAAAAACGTCGTCGAGCGTCGGTCGCCCGACAGTCACGCTGTCAATCTCTCCTGGGAACGCTTCGATCAGGTCGGGAACAAACTCATGACCTTTCTCGCGTTCAATATGAACAACACCATCGATAATCGACGCGGTCACTCCGAATTTTTCCTCCGCGCGTCTTGAAAGCTCGACCGCTGCGGTAGTATGAATCGTCACAACGTCTCCGCCGATTCTACTCTTGAGCGAGGCGGGGTCATCCTGGGCGACGAGTCTCCCGTGATCCAACACGGCGACCTTGTCGCAACGATTCGCCTCATCCATAAGGTGCGTAGTCAAAAGCGACGTCACCGAATCCCGCTCGCGAAGCTCGATCAACTGATCCATCAACACAGCCCGAGCACCCGGATCCAAACCCGTGCTTGGCTCGTCGAGAATGAGAACCTCGGGGCCATGAACAAGCGATTTCGCCAGCTCGACGCGACGCTGAAGTCCGCCGGAAAGCGTACTAACACGGTCTCTCGCTCGATCGGTCAAACCAAACCGATCCAACGATTTGGCAATACGTTCGCGTAGGTAGCTGCCGCGCAGGCCGTATAGTTGGCCCTGGCAAGTCAAGTTTTCCGCAACAGACAACTGCGCGTCAAGACTGGGATGCTGAAAAACGATCCCGATCCGACGACGAACGTCAGCCTGCTGCGCAGAAACATCGCTACCGCCAATTTTCGCGGTGCCCGAGGTCGGCGTCAGTAGCGTGGTTAGAATTTTAAAGAGCGTTGTCTTGCCCCCGCCGTTGGGTCCAAGCAGCGCGACAATCGACCCACGAGTCACTCCGAACGAAACGCTGTCCAGCGCCGTCCGATCGCCGTAACGGTGCGTCAACGACTCGACCTCAATAATTAGATTGGTATCAGTAGCCAAAGAAAAACGCCTGATTATCCGATCGCCGTTTTGTCGGCAATCATGATGGAAAGTAAGATTGGAAGATAGACAATCGACGCCAGCACATGAAATCGAGCGGACTCTTTGGTAAGACGACCGACAAATACGATCCCGCTAACAAGAAACGCCACGCCCAAGACCATCGCTGAAAGTCCGTACCAAGCACCGGAAATGCCC
>JAJDDZ010000337.1 GCA_029260025.1 Phycisphaerae bacterium
TGGCAGGTCCTGCGAGCTTTGACGGCGACATGGCGACGGTTCGGGTCACGATGCCAGCTGCTGAGGTTTGGTCGGTGGTGCATCGTCAGCAAACGATCATAAGTCGTCGCGGTTAATCGGAATTTGGTCATAGGGAATCGTTCACGAAAGGAATAATAGTATGAGTTCAATCAAGCGAATTGCGCTTTGCGGCGTATTGGCGATTGGGTTTGTTGGTGGGTGTCATACGCACTCACATCGATCGGTTCGTACTTACGAGTACGGCAACGAAGATCAGCCATCTCGGTCACAACATCTTGGTAGCGAATACGAGATGCAATCCCCTGGGACTATGGAGTCGCCGGGGACGATGACCAACGACCCGAACTAAGTTCGGTTGGACCAACGACCCGAACTAGGTTCGGTTATCGAGAAGTTGGCTGCCTATTCGGGGTCAGAATAGACAACAAGGGTGGTTCGCTCGGAATCCGGGCTGGCCACCCTTGCTTATATAAAACGCGAAGCGAACGGGGGCTGCGTGTTGCCGGTGATGAGCCGGGGGCCTTGCTTGCACCGCTGGCGACTAGTCTTTGCCCTCGTGGGCGCGAAGTCGATTGACGCCTTTGGGTGCTCGCACGATCGTTAACACTCGATATTTCGAGTGCGCAGTTTCGTCCGTCAGAAATTGATGCATAGATCCGAGTCGGCAGAGATCTGCCTTGCTTTGCTAATGGGCAACCATGGGTCGTCGGAGATCTTGGTCATCATGGTTCCCCCATTTGAGACAATCTCGATGAGGGGGCTCCTTCCGACTACGAGTGCGTCTTCTGGGACGCGGAAGAGGTTGCCTGTTGCGTGACTAATGTATGTTCCCGGGTCGGTCAGCTCAGAAAACGGAACTTTGCGGTTACGTTGTGTTGAATGAACCGTTGCTGGTTCTGCCAAAGTTGCCATGAGTCATCCTCCTTGATTGATTACGCAACATACCGCTTCGCCGCGCGTGCTGTTTTCTTGGTAGGTTCTCCTTTCTTGGGAAGGGGCTTTTTACGCATACGTGAAAGCACTAGCGCGGCGATCATGCTGTGTGCCGCGGTGGTGCTTCATGTGTGAAACGTGTCGGACAGTTTGTTAGAACCTGACTGACAGGTCGAGTCTTGCTGCTTCATCCCTCGCCATTCCGATCGCTATCCAAGGGTCCGCGCTGAGGAGACAGACGAGCATTGGCTTGTTTCCTGAAAATGAGATCGTCGGACTCCTTCCGTTCATTAGTGCGTCGGGGGGGACACGAACCAGCTGTCCAGTTTTAATGACGCAATAGGCGCCTGGTTTCGAGATTTGGGAGAACTCGATCGTTTGTGTTGGAAGGCTTGTCGTTTTTGTGTTGTTGACCACTTTGGATCGCCGCCTACGTGTCGCTTGAGCGCCAAGTGAAGTATGCGCACTCTTCTGCGGTGAATCCAATTCAAACTGTGCAATTTCTTGTACGTGACTGGGATACTGCGCGCTTCCTTTTTGTTGACAATGACTTGCGCGCGAGACTCAGATCTAAGAATTGTTGCTTGAAACTCGGAAGATACATGCGGTCTTCGCCAAGTTAAACCGAGGAGGAAGTTGCACTTTGCGCAGGTGATTTTTTGTGGCGGTTTTTTTGAATGCTGCGATGGTGGCGGCCGGCGCGGTGCCCGTCTCCCCTCCGGGTGACGGACCCGCGCTACTGCCCCCAAGGAACTGCCCCGAGGTACTTCCCCCCAGACTTGCCTTTCAGGCTGGCAGCGGGCGGGTGATGGACAGGTTGCGCGGTATTCTCAACCGTCTGCGCGCAAGGCCATCACTATCCTAACAGAATCTATACAATCATCGCTGGTGACGTAAGCGACGGCAAACCGACGATGTGCAAAGTCTTCCTGGTCAGCCTGTCGAACACCACGAGACCCAATTCCCCTGTCTGCGAAATCAAACTCGATAGGCTTTCCCCTCCGAGAGTATAGTGTGCGCAATCCCTGCGCGTTTGTCAAGTAAAACTTCGCGTGACTGATCGATGCCATTGCGCGGCACTCCAAGTCTTGTTGAGATTAGATGCCACCATCTGGGTACCTATTTTCGCGTGCTTTCCGAGTTTGTGTTACAATGCGTCACTGATAGGGTGTCGGTTGCATTCGTACAGCCGGAAGTGAAACTTTGATGGCCGTATTGGATAACGTTTGGTGAGTTTTGGTAGGGAAAACTCTTGATCGTGAAATTCATCACATGCGTCGTTCCGCGGGAGAATCGGTCTCGATTTTCTATTGGACAAGAGGCGTGGGCAGCGCTTGCGGATGTGGATGGTTTTGTCGCGCAGACAGGTGGGTGGTCTTGCGGCGATGATAACCTGGCGGTTATCGTTGCTTTTTGGGAGAGCGCCGATGCGTATGAGAGTTTCGTTCAAGAGGTTCATGATGTAATCTTCGAATCGAACGGGCAAGAAGGCTCGTTTGGCGAAACTTCGGTCGCACTCTTTGAAGATGTGTTTGATGTGCCAGGTTCAAGCTCGTCGATTCGTGAGGCAGCGCTTCTGGGGGATTTTGTTCGGATTGCGGATTGTCACATTGAGCGTGATCGCGTTGATCACTTTCTTGACGTGCAAGAGACCTTTTGGAAGCAAGGGATTGGCGAGACGGCAGGTATGCTGGGGGGCGTATTGGCGCGCGGACGGGACGATCGACTGAGATACCTGGTATCGACGTTTTGGAAGAGCGAAGACCCTCATACGCGATATCGAAAGGGTGTATTCTCATCGCTGCGCGAGAGGGCGGTGCCCGATTCGGATTGTCTTTCGCTTAGCGGAACATTGGTTCACGTGGTGCCTTCTTGGCGAGTAGTTTCTGAATGAGGGATTGCGCATTCAGCAAGACTAATCCATGACTCGAGATTTCTACATAGATGGGAACAATCTTCTGTATGCGATGCGGGCGAGCGCACCGGTTGCGAACGTTGGGCGCGAAACGATGGTGCGGTTGATTGAGAAATGGGTTGCTGGGTCGGGGTTGGATCTTCTGGTGACGCTTGTTTTCGATGGGCCATCGCCGCGCGGAGCGATGGCTAGGCAGATATCGTCTGAGCTACTGACGGTTGAGTTCAGCGCGCCGCGGACAGCTGACGACTTGTTAATTGATGCGATTCATGTGTGCCGGGATCCTGGGGCGACGGCTGTTGTGACTGCTGATCGTGCGATTCTTCATGAAGCTGGGATGAAGCGGTGCCTTCGAATATCTCCGACGCAGTTTATCGAAGAGTTGTTTCGTGAGCCGGTGCGCGAGAGTCCTGCGAAGACCGATGCGTCTGAGAAGCCGACCGAAGTTTCGGCGAGTGAGGCCAGGGAGCTGCTCGACCTGTTGGGGGATGCGTACGACGAGTCTGATCTTGATGATTTCGATACGCAAGGTCTCTGACTTCTGGCGCTGGTTCGCCAGGTTGGTTACTTGATGGCGATTCTTAGCTCCGCGTAGATTGTTCTGGGGACTTCGGCGTCGTTTAGAAACAGGGTCGCACCCTCTGGGTGGTTGGGATCTAGAAGGTTCCTTACGCCGACGGCGATGGATGCATCTTTTGTGAATTCGTGTTCTGCTCGTAGATCCAACCTGAGATAGGGGGGGATTCCTCGCGCGGCGAATGGGTACGCCGGGTTTGGGCCTTCGCTTGCATCGACGAAGTATAGGTGGGCGGAAAGATCCCAATCATCGGTAGGCGCATATCGGGCTCCGACCATGGCTTTGTGCTTGGGCACTTTCATCGAATCCATCAGGTGTCTAGGGGTGGACGAACTCCAGTCCTCTTGCTGATACGTATAATTCGATACCAGGTCGAGCTGCTTGGACACCGCATACTTCAGGTCAAACTCTACGCCGTAGACTGAAGATTGAGCACGATTGTCGATATCCATACGGAGAAGGTCGGGGAATTTGAGCTGAGGTTGCAGGGGCGTAATGCCGTCCATTTCATGCCAAAACGCGTTGATCCCAAGATCGATGCGTTCTTTGAGTCTGGTTCGATAGCCCATCTCATAAGCGATGAGCGTCTGTGGTCGCATGCCTTGGTCTGCTGAGACGTGACTGAGTCCGTTGAGCAACGGAATTCGAAGGAATCGGAAGCCTCCGGGCGGCATTTGGAACGCGCGTGAGACGGCTGCATAGTACATCGAGTGATCGTCAGGCGCATAGGAAATCGCCGCACGGGCACTTGGCTCGAACCCGCCGTAGGAATCGTAGTCTATTCGTGCTCCCAGATCGATGGACCACTTGGGTGAGAAACTCCACTGGTCTTGGAAGAAGAGACCGCCGGTGAAGGTAGATACGTACCCCTTGGTCGATACGTAGGGATCGGAATTGCTCATATCCAGAAGCTCGACACGTGTGTCCAGACCCCATGCGATTTCGTGCGCATTCGGCAACTTTGAGTTTCTTTGGAATTGAATCGCGAATTGTTGATATCGAAAATCCATCTGCTTGATGCTCGGCGATGCTCCGAAGTCATTTGCATACCCGGTGATTTCGAAACTGTTGTTCTCATCGATCTCATGCGCCCATGTTGCCTTCAGGAACGAGGCCTGAGTTGAGCCTCTCTTTTGCATTCCGATTCCTGCCAGTGGCGTTGAGGGGTACCCTTTT
>JAJDDZ010000338.1 GCA_029260025.1 Phycisphaerae bacterium
CGATGAATATCAACAATCACTGTCGAATTGGGAAGACTAGGTCGCCTTGGTGCCGAGTTGTTACGGGTTGGGTTACCAGTGCTCTTGTAGCTTTTTGCTTTCTAGGATCGGTGCAGATGACTTCGGCGCAGCTGCGTCGCGAGAGCGATACTCATCGCCTTCACCCTAAGGCTGGCCGCTCTTCGGTTACTTCATCAAGATTGCCAATCCACCAAGTCGCTGGAACTGGCGGTGAGCACGGAGTCGGTGCGACCAAGGGATGTTCCGCGAGATGCGCCGGCGAGACAACCGACTGCACGATGACCGTTCGTTTTCTTGACGACTTCGACGATGTCATCGTCGTAAGCGAAGCATGGGACGACGTGAACGCGGCCTCGGGTACGGTGCGTGTTCCGGCGGTGGGAAACCTCCCGATCATCGGGGTTTTCGGAAATGCCGTATGTGCGAACTCGGGCGGCGCCTGCGTTCCGGCGACCGGCATGAATTGTGTCCTCCCTTGTAGTATGGGTTCGGCGTTGAGTAACGTTGGAGGACTTCCGGGTCTTCCTGGTGACGGGCGGGTTCAATTCTCTCAAAACCAATACGTGATTCAGCCTGAAGACGGGGCGAACGTCTCGGACATCGTATCTTTTGTTTGGGAAGATCTTTGCGACAGCGGGGAGTCGAACTGTCCTCAGAGTCTACTTCGAACGCCTGCTGGGTCGAACACTATCGTCCCCGGTTGCGATGACCAGAACGACTGCACAACGGATAGCTGTGAGGCGGGTATTTGCAGCAATGTGCCCGAGTGCGCTGGCGCGGGGACTTGCGATGACGGGAACGTCTGCACGAACGATCTTTGCACGGCGGCTGGTTGCTGCCTCAGTATCCCTGATTGCATTTCTGACTCCGATTGCAACAACCTGAACGCTTGCACGACCGACGTGTGTGTCTCTGGATGCTGCGAGAGTCGTGATATCGAGTGCGACGACCAGAATTCTTGCACGGCTGATAGCTGTGATGCGGCGACGGGCTGTGTTCACAAGGACTCCAGCGACCTTTGCAACGACGACGACGAGTGTACAACGGACACGTGCGATCCGACGACGGGCTGTACCTACACCGACAACAGCGATCGCTGTGATGACGGTAACGACTGCACGATCGATGGATGTGATCCGATCGACGGGTGCGTCAATGTGGGTACTGACCCGGCGACGTGCGACGATGGTAACGAATGCACGGCTGACTCTTGTGACGCGATCGAGGGATGTGTGCATGTGCCTGACTGCACCTCCCATGCGGACTGCGATGATGGTGATCCTTGCACAGAAGACGCTTGTCTGATCGACGGGTGTTGCAAGTTTAAGCCGCGCTCTTGTAACGATGACAACATTTGCACGAATGATTCGTGCGACCCAACACTGGGATGCATCAACGAAGATCGAAGTCATCTTTGCGACGACGGAAATATTTGTACGGTTGATCTCTGTGACCCGGTTGATGGGTGTGTCGTCGGTGAGATTGATCCTGAAGCGTGCGACGACGGAAATGCTTGCACGGATGACTCTTGTGACCCTAAACTCGGTTGCCTGCACGAAACCGACTGTCATCTTTGTGATGACGGGAACTCTTGTACCGCTGATTATTGCGATCCGGAAACCGGGTGCCTCAACATCCCTGAATGCATTACAGCCGATGACTGCGAGGCACCGAGTGCGTGCAAGAAAGTCGAGTGTCACGATGGGTGTTGTGCGGTGTTTGAGCTCGTCTGCGACGACGAGGATGACTGCACGACAGATTCCTGCGATCCGGCCAGCGGTTGCGTGAACCTGCGGCTGGACACTCCTCGTTGTGACACGCCCGATCCTTGCGACTCAGACTCTGACAGTGACTCAGATTCTGATAGCGACTCGGATTCTGATAGCGACTCGGATTCTGACAGTGACTCGGATTCCGATAGCGACTCGGATTCTGACAGTGATTCCGATTCGGGTGATCACGGCGATTCCGACTCGGACAGTGACTCGGATGGTGATGGCGATTCTGATTCGGACGATGACTCGGGTGATGATAGTGATTCCGACTCGGGCGATCGCGGAAATCACAGCGATTCAGGTGATGATGACGATTCGGACGACTCAGAGTTTAGTTCGGATTCGGACGACGACTCCGATGACGATGGGTCCGATTCAGACGATGGCGGCCGACACTAATTTAAACATTCCGACCTCTAGACGGTCGGTTACGTAGACAGTCGATGCTGACCGTACGCTGATAGGCGTGCGGTCAGCTTTTTTGTCAGGCCAAGAATACCTGGTTCACTTTCTTGTGCTTTCTACTTTAGAGATTGACGCGGCGAGAACGATCGGTCAGCCTATGTCAAGACTCTTGGACATCACGTTCAACTAATTTGGACCGTAGACCCGCCGTTTCTGCGGATGGGTCGACGGAACGGAGAAACGAACGATGCGCCGCCCGCATGTTTTTACGACTCACTTCATTTTCACTGCGCTTTGCGTGACTTACATTGTTCTCGCTTTTTCTTATCCCAAGGTATACATCTGGGCAACCTACGAAGATCTTCTTGGAGAGTGGGCACAGTTTTGGTTGTTTGTTTTTACGTTTGTCGTCTCGGTCAAGTTGTTGCTACATAAGACTCGGTATCGATTGACGTTCGCATTATTGGCGCTTGCTTGTTTCTATGTTGCGATGGAAGAAATCTCTTGGGGTCAGCGGGTTCTTGGTTTTACATCGCCTGATTTTTTCAAGAAGGGCAACCTTCAAAGCGAGACGAATCTTCACAATTTTGCAACCGGTCCTTACAGCACTTTGCTCAAGACGTCACTTGGGTACCTACTTGCGACAGCTCTTGTCTCTTACGGAGTTATTTACCCACTGTTGTTGCGTCGGGGGGCTGCGATCGCCGTTTGGTTTGACGCTCGCGGTGTCGCTTCGCCACCGCTTGCTTTGGCACCTTTTTTTGTAACGGGCGCATTTCTTGAGACTTCTCCTTTTCGTTTTAACGAAGCGGAATTCGCTGAATTGCTGGTGGGTTTCGCTGTTTGTTTCACGGCGATTCACTACGCTTTTGCTGTTCAAGGTAAGATCGATCCTCATGATAGTCGGTCGTGGGCGCCGGATGCATCCTCTCGCCTTGCGATGCGTTTTTGGTTCACTGCGATCCTGGTCCTGTCATTTGCCGCAAATACGGCTCTTGGGATTTACGCGACGCCAAACGGCAGAGAGCGACTCGACAATCGGATAGCCAATGGGGTCGAGAAGTTCGCGGGCCGCTATGGCAAGTACGGGCGATGGGAGATTGCGGTCGAACTCCTACGAGAAAACCTAGAACAAAAGCCAACGAGCCGATCGATACTCCGGAAGCTTTCAAACGCCACCAGAGAAACAGGCGACGATAGCATGGCAAAAGCACTCCTCGTTCGTGCGGTGGAACTCGATTTGGCGAAGCTCAAGCAGGATCCTGACGCGGCCTCGACTCATCGGTCTCTGATAAGAAGCTATCGGGCAATGAGTGACGAGGCGGAAGCGGAAAAGCATGCGGAGGCGGCGCTTCGGATAGGAATGAGAAGGATTGCCGAGCATCCAGATAGCGCCAACGCCGCATACTCCCTTGGACGAACCTACAGTCTCCTCGGACGCGAAGATGAGTCGTTCTTACAGCTTGAGCGCGCGTTCAAGCTCAAACCAACATCCAAGGGATTCAAAAAAGCATACCTGAAGGCAAAGCATAACCGTTAGCGCCGACATGAACTGCTCGACTCATGCTATATCTTAGGGGACCTAATAGTAAGGCAAAACACCGGGACGCCCTTGTGGCACTGGCTACGCGATCGTGATCGACTTATCGAGGTAGACGTCTTGAATGATGTTTAGAAGCTTGACGCCCTCTTCCATTGGTCTTTGGAAGGACTTGCGACCGGAGATTAACCCCATCCCCCCTGCTCTTTTGTTGATGACAGCAGTCTTGGCAGCGTCGGCGAAATCGTTGTCGCCGGATGCACCCCCCGAATTGATCATGCCCATGCGTCCCATGTAGCAGCCAGCAATCTGATAACGGCACAGATCGATCGGATTGTCGGAGGTCAAGGTGCTGTAGACCGCTTTGTGGGTCTTGGCGAAGTTGATCGCGGTGAATCCGCCGTTGTTTTCGGCTTGCTTTTGCTTGATGATGTCTGCTTCGATGGTGACGCCCAGGTGATTGGCTTGGCTGGTCAGGTCGGAGGCTGCGTGGTAGTCGTTGCCGTCTTTTTTGAAACCACTGTTTCGTAAATAACACCAAAGCACGGTGACCAACCCCAGATCATGGGCGAGATGGAATGCTTCGCTGACTTCTTGGATCTGACGATTTGACTCGTCGCTTCCAAAGTAGATCGTTGCGCCGACGGCGGCAGCCCCCATGTCGGCGGCTTGCTGGACGTCGGCGAACATGATCTGGTCGAACTTGTTGGGGTAGGTCAGAAGCTCGTTGTGATTGAGCTTAACAAGGAACGGGATCTTGTGAGCATATTTTCTTGCACACGATCCGAGTACGCCGAGCGTCGACGCGACGGCATTGCAGCCACCCTCCATCGCAAGCCTGATGATGTTCTCTGGGTCGAAGTAGATCGGGTTTGGTGCGAAGGAAGCGCCGGCGGTGTGCTCGATGCCCTGATCGACGGGGAGGATAGAGACGAACCCGGTCCCGCCGAGGCGACCATGATCCAAGATAGCCTGCATGTTTCGCAAGACTGGGATTGGCCTATCGGTGTGGGCGAAGACACGGTCAACGTAGTCTGGACCGGGAAGGGTCAGCATTGATTTGTCGATGGTGCTGCTTTTGTGGTCTAGGAGGGTCTTGGCGTCGTTTCCGAGTAGGTCAGCAATGGCGGTCATGGCTAATTCCCTTCGTGTAGGTTGATTAGGAGGAGGGGCTGAGTGGCCCCTTACCCGCTGGGCGGATCGTAAACGAAAGGGGCGGCTGCGCGAAGAGGTTGAGTCGCGACGCGATGGGACTTGGGGGATGAACCACCGGCGGGCCCCGCGGCCGCTCTGGCGTTGCCCGCTGGGTGAACATGGGGTATTCTTGTCGCGGCGATCCGCAATGAGTTTGTCCTCGGATAGGCCGATAGCGATAATATTGATTGTTTTGCCCGCTGGTGAGATTTCGCGGTTCTGCTTGGGTGCGGACGTGCGAGTGGCGGGAAGATGGGTTTGAAGGAGCTTGCTCGATGAGCGACGAGGAACTGGCAGTTCAGGAACAAGACGGAACCGGTGACGTGAACCTTTCCGCTGAAGAAATAAAGATGGCTGAGCTGAAGGAAGCCATAAGCGTGAAAAAAGAGGACCTCGGCGGACTCCGCATGAAGTTGACGGTGACGGTTCCGCGCGAGACGATCGATGAGCGGATGGGCGATCAGTTCGCTGAGCTAAAACGTGACGCGTCGGTTCCCGGTTTTCGCAAGGGACACGCTCCGATGAAGCTGATCGAAAAGCGATTCGGAAGCGACGTCGGCGATGAACTCAAAGGCAAGCTGCTTGGCAGTGGGTACATGGCGGCGGTCGAAAAAGAAGATCTCAAGCCGCTGGGTGATCCGCAGATTTGGATCAATACCACGGAAGAACGCATCGGCGACGACAAGGTCGCCAAGCAAGTTGACGTGGATAAACTCGTTGGGTTTGAGGCGGCCCTTGAGCATGTTCAGCTTCCTAAAGATGGGTCCTTCACGTTCGCGTGCGAGCTTGAGCTGAAACCGGAGTTTGAGCTACCTGAACTTGAGAAGATTCCTCTTGAAAAGCCACTGGTTACCATCTCCGAAGATGACGTCGAGGCTGAGCTAGAGAAAATGCGCATGATGCGCGGGGCGTTTGAGCCCGTTGAAAAAGGCAAAATCGTTGCGGACGACATGCTTTACGCTGCGATGAAGATGACGGTCGACGGCGACACCATCGCGGAGGACGACAACTTTGACATGGCCGCCCGCGATATTAACGTCAAGGGCGTGCGGCTGGTCGGGTTTGGGGAGGCGGTTGTCGGTAAGAAAATAAACGATGCATTTGTCTTCGAAGCACCAGTTCCTGACGATCATGAAAATGCTGATCTTCGCGGGAAGACTGCGAAATTCGATCTGAAGATTCTCGAAATCAAAAGAATCGCCCTCCCGGAAATTGACGAAGCTTTCTTGTCGTCGGTTGGCATGGAAAGCGAAAAGGAACTCCGCGAGGCCATGAAGTCTGGGCTGGAGTCGGAGGTCGATCGGGTCGCTGCGAGGAAAATGCACGATCAGATCGGTGACTACTTGATCGAAAAGACGAAAATCGAGATCCCAGAGGGTCTTTCGCAGCGACAGACAGAGCGATCGGTCAGTCGCCGAATGGTGGAAATGCTCCAGTCTGGAACACCGGCGACTGATGTAACCAAGGCTGTCGATGAGATGCGGGCGTCTGCTGCGGAGCAGGTTGTTCGCGACTTGAAGCTGTTCTTTGTGCTTGAAAGAATCGCAGACGACCGTGAAGTTGACGTCAACGAAGAAGAGATGAACGGTGCGATCGCTCAGATCGCGGCGAGAGCTGGGAAGCGGTTTGACCGGGTTCGTGACGAACTGAGTCAAGGCGATGGTCTCAATACGCTATACATGCGGATCCGCGATGAGAAGGTTCTGACAAAACTGGTCGAGGATGCCGTGGTTACCGAGGCGAAGCCCGAAAAGAAGGCAACGTCCGGTAAGTCTGCGAAGAAAGCGGTGACAAAGACCGCCGAAAAAAAGAAAACGAAGGCTCCTGCTGCAAAAAAGAAGAAGAAAGCAGCCAAGAAGAGCACATAGTCACACGCCGAGCGAAAAAAGCCGTTCTAGCGCGCTTTTTTGGCCGACGATACAAGCACGGAAGCGGCAGGAAGAGCGATGCCCAATAAACTGAGTCGGTTTGATCGGGCTGGATGGATCACCTGCCATCGTTGGTTTATCTAACTCCTCTTTAGAGGGACTGTCCTCAGTCACTCGATCGGGCACGTATAGCCCGGGGGTGCTGATTGCTGGCGTCTCTATTTGCCCGAGGAGTTTTCACGGTTTTCCGCTCCGCCTGAAATGGCAAAGCTATCGCGGGCGGTTTGCGAGGAAAGGAAGATCGCATGCATCAAGAATTGAATCAGCCACCGGGTTTTCATCAACCGCCGGGTACCTTTAACCAGTACCCCGCTTACCAAAAGACGCGTGAGATGTCTCTCACGGATATGCTTTTGGAAAACCGGATCATCTTTTTGTCTGGTCCCATAGGCGAACACACAGCCAGCATCGTCGTTCAGCAACTCTTGTACCTTCAGTCGATTCGGCGCGATCAGGATGTGAACCTTTACATCAACTCACCGGGCGGACTCGTTGATCAGACGCTTGCGATCTATGACACGATGAGATTCGTCGGGTCCAGTGTTGCAACGTATTGCATCGGTCAAGCTGCTAGCGGAGCTGCCATCATCCTGATGGCGGGCGCGAAGGGGAAGCGGTTTATCCTTCCCAACGCGAAGGTCATGCTGCATCAACCGTATGGCGGGATCACCGGCCAGGCGGAAGACATTCGCATTCAGGCGGACGAGGTCCTTCGTGATAAGGCAAGGATGAACGGAATCATCGCCGAATGTACGGGCAAGACCGTCGATCAAGTTGAAGCTGATACAGAGCGCGATCGCTTCCTTTCTGCGGAAGAAGCATTGGCGTACGGCGTGGTCGATGAACTTCTCAAAGACGACGAAGCGAAGGCCAAGGCGAACGAATCGTAACTAGCGATTTGCCGACGGGATCCGAAACCGAACTTCTGCGCGACGTTACACCGAACCGAGCATTGACCTTCTAAGAGGAAGGACGAAGAATAAGATGAGCATTGTCAACCAACGAGTACCATTTGTCATTGAGAGCACCGGGCGCGGCGAACGCGAGATGGATATTTTCTCGCGTCTTCTAAAAGACCGAGTTATCTTTCTAACCGGCGGGGTCGACGACGAAGTGGCTAACTTGCTCGTCGCGGAGCTGTTGTTTCTTTCGAACGAAGACCCCGACGCTGACATTCACCTTTACGTCAATAGTCCCGGCGGATCTGTCTCTGCGGGTCTGGCGATTTACGACACGATGCAATACCTGCGGTGCGATGTGGCGACGTACAACGTCGGGATGGCGGCGAGCATGGGTGCTGTGATTTTCTGCGGTGGTGCGAAAGGGAAACGGTTTGTTCTTCCCAACGCTCGTACGCTCTTGCATCAGCCGCTGATTGGTGGGGTTATGCAGGGGCCTGCTACGGACCTGGCGATTGAGGCCGCTGAGATCGTACGTCTGCGTAAGGCCCTGTACGAGATCATCTCGTCACGTTCTGGGGCTTCGATGGAGAAAGTCGAGAAAGATTGCGACAGGAATAAGTGGCTTGATGCTCCTGAGACGGTTGAGTACGGACTCGGCGACCAGATCCTCGAGCGAATGCCAGCGAGCAAGTAGCCGGCGCGACCGACTTTTTTGACCGAGACAATCGCCGCTGCCATCGACGTTTTGTGCAAAAACGGGTAAACCGTAGTTTGTATGATGACCGTCGAGCAAGCGCAGCGAGAAGTCCTTTCACGAGTGCAACCCCTCGGGAGTGAAACCGTGGGGATTTCGTGCGCGCTCTACCGCACGCTCGCTGTTCCAATTACTTGCGATCTAGACTACCCCCCTTTCGACCGGTCTGTGATGGACGGGTTCGCCGTGCGTTCTGCGGACGTCCGCGAGACGCCGGTCACGCTTCGCGTTGTTGGGCAAATCCCCGCTGGGCAAATCACGACGCAGCGCCTCGGGGCGGGTGAGGCGATGCAGATCAATACAGGGGCGGCGATTCCGTCTGGGGCGGACGCTGTTGTGCGCGTCGAGGTTACCGAGCCCGTTGACGACGGGCGGTCAGTTCTCATTTCGGAATCTGTTTCCACTGGGAAATTCATATCGAGGCGTGGTGCCCATGCTCAGGCGGGTGACGTTGCCTTGAAAGCTGGAACTCTGATCACGCCAAGTGAGATTGCCGTTGCGACGACGGCTGGGGGGGCGGAGCTGACGGTTTATTGCCGCCCGAAGGTTGCGGTCCTCGCGACGGGTAATGAACTCGTAGACGTGGATACGACGCCGGTCGGTGCACAGATTCGCAACTCCAATCAATACTCGCTTTGCGACTTGATTCGCACGTCGCAAGCTGATCCGGTATCACTGGGAACGGTCGGTGATGATCGTGACGCGCTTCGGGCAAAGATCGAGGAGGGACTCGAGGATGATGTTCTATGCATCACTGGGGGCATCTCGATGGGGGCATTTGACTTTGTTCCGGAGGTGCTTGAGCAGTGCGGGGTGACGTTTCATGTTCGGAAAATGTCTATTAAGCCAGGTCGGCCTACGATCTTCGGAACGACGAATCGGGGAACGCTGGTATTCGCTCTGCCTGGAAATCCGGTGAGCGCGTTTGTCGGATTTGAAGTCCTTGTAAGACCCGCCCTCTCCGCACTTTGCGGGCGAAGTCACATCGAACGACCGGTCAAGGCAATCCTAGATGGGAAACTCACGGCAACCACGAATAGGCGGAGCTACTTTCCGGTTTCTGTTCACATCGACGATGATGGTGCAATGGTTGCGAAACCGTTATCTTGGGGCGGGTCGGGTGATCCGGTCGGAATGGGTGGTGCGGATGGATTTGCGACGCGGGCTGCGGAGTCTCCGGGTGCCGTGGAGGGTGACCGGGTTGACGTGCTTCTTTTTGGGCGATGGTAGTCACACGCAGTCAAGGACGGACGACGTTGAGTAAACCCAAGGCTGCGAAAGGTAAACCGGCGACGACCGAGGGCCCACCCTTTCCGTCTGCATCTCTGGCGTCTGTCTTCACGCGACATCCAACGTTGTTTCTACTTTCGGGCGCGACTCTTGTTCTGCAAAGTTTGATTTTTGAACCGATCGGGATTTGGCCCGTGGCGTTCTTCTGCCTTGTTCCCTGGCTACTTTTTGTCGGATGCTCTCATCTTGCTCCGCGCGTTTATCTTTGGAGCTATCTCTTCGGGTTCGCTTTTTTTGTTT
>JAJDDZ010000339.1 GCA_029260025.1 Phycisphaerae bacterium
CTCATGATGTTGATGCTGATGTCGGTCATGGTTGGCTCCCAACCACTCATGACCAGCGTCTTAGAGGAAAAAACATTGAGGATCGCCGAAGTATTGCTTGGTTCGATTTCTCCATTCAAACTCATGTTAGGAAAACTAGTAGGAACCGTCGGCGTCTCACTTACGATCGCAACCGTTTACCTCATAGTCGCCTTCATAGGCATTAACCGTGCAGGATACGGTGATCTATTTCCCGCCCACCTCATCTGGTGGTTCGCTTTCTATGACATCCTCGCCGTATTCATGTTCGGCGCACTCTTCGCCGCCGTAGGCGCAGCCGTGAGCGACATGAAAGAAGCGCAGAGCATGGTCATGCCCGTCATGATCGTGATCATGATGCCACTCTTCGTGTGGATGCACGTTGTTCAAGCGCCGTCATCGACGCTATCACTCGTGCTCTCGCTATTCCCTCCGGCGACCCCAATGCTAATGTTAATCCGCATGGCCGTCCCACCGGGCATCCCCCTATGGCAGCCACTACTAGGCGGCCTCTTGGTTTCAATCACAACCATCATAACAATCTTCGCAGCAAGCAGGGTCTTCCGAGTAGGAATACTAATGCAAGGAAAAGGCGCAAAGATAACCGAAATATTTCGCTGGATCTTAAAGGGCTAGCGAAGTTGGAAAAGTCATCGACCCGGCATCGACTCATCAGGCATGAGCGCCAGATGGGCGTCCAATACTCACCCAAATCTCGAATCGAGATCAGGGGCCAGCAACGAACCGTCGAAATCCAGAGCATAAAGCACAAAGTAGAAATGCCCAAAGACAGATTCATATTCCCCGAAGACATCAAGGCCATTCCCGCCAAGAACAAGACCGACCAAAGGCAAGGAAGAGTAGGGGAGCAGAACGTAGCAGACGACCGGACGTAATTCGGAAAGGCACTAGTTCGGTAGGACAGGTCGTTCTTTCGCCCCGGCGAGGGGCGAAAGGTCACTTGCCTCAACTATGAATCGCTATTCCCCGCCTCTAACCACCTGATCGCTTAAGAAATCTCCTTAACCGATCACCCGTCACGTTATTACCGAGGAATCGCGCGCAGAGTCCGCGCAAAAAGGCAAACAGAAGAAAAGAACAGATGAAAACGAAAAAACAAAAAAACAAGACGAACCCATTTATCCTACTCCACGAGCTCCAATCAACGCTTCCCCCAAGAACGAACCCATCTCAACCCATTTGCGAGACCAACCGCGCACCAACCCAGTCGTCATCGTCAACCCACCCCGCCGCCAACTTGGAATCTCCGCACGAAACCACGATCGATCCAATCCTTCAACCGCAGCACCCAACGACCGCCAAAGCTAAACCCAAACTTGCAACCAACAGCGTATCCTTCGCCCATGTTCAATAGAGTCAAGAACTCCCGCTGGGGTTTGTATTCACCAAGCGCTTCCCCGCAAAGAAACGCCCGCAAATTCCCAGCAAGAACAGGCCCCTGCCGAACCGCATACACACCAGCCTTAGGGGTCTCAGGATAATCAACAAGCGTCCCACAATCACCAACGGCAAAAAGATCGTCATAACCTGTAAACTGAAGCGTCGAACGGATGGAAACAAAACCCCGGTCATCCGTATCAACACCCGGCGAGTCAAAAAACAACGAATGACTAGATGGCCCAGTAACCCATAACACAGCATCACAAAAAACTCGATCACCCGACGCAAGCAACGCCCCGCCCTCGTCAAGTGCAACGACGCGCATGTTGTTCTCAATGACAATCCCTCGTATCGCTGCAAGGTGTTCGACGCGATGAACAAGCGAGTCAGGGTACCGAGGAAGAATGCGAGAACCGCTATTCAGGAGTGTCACGTCAATGACCCTACCAGTCGCCCGCTTCAACCGAACCTGCGCACAAAACGCCAGTTCAATACCGGCAACCCCACCCCCGACAACAAGTAGTCGAAACGGCTTCCCACTGGAATGGGAATCCGCCCGATCGATCAACCCGTCCATTCCAGAAAGCAGCTTACTAAGAGGCCGAGTAGGCAGCGCGTACTGAGAAACTCCATCAAGTTCACGACCAAGCAGCGTTGACCCAACATTGAACGAAGCAACGTCATACCCGATCACGTCCCCGCCGCTGAGGTGGATTTCCTTCGCTAGCGGATCAACCCGCTCACATCTCGCTTCAAGAACCTCTGCCCCACAAGCATCCGCAAGCGGCCGCAGATCGATAGAAAGGTCATCAAACGAATAATCACCTCCCACAAAACCAGGCGCCATCCCCGAATACATGGCAATTCGCTCGGCTGCGACAAGTGTGATGCGGGAGTTCGCAGGTGGATCGGCCGCGAACGTCGCGAGTACCTGAACGTGCGCATGCCCACCGCCGACCAAAACCAGATGTCTTACAGGTGTTGCGACGCTCATGGATGCGGTATCATACTTGGCGATGTAAGTCAGGTCACGTTCGTGAGGCGGGGACCGTCGTTGTTGTTCGAGAAATTGACTACCATGTTAACAGACCAAGAGAAATTCGCCGCGATCGACGAAATCTACCAAAACGCTCGATCGCAGTTTCCGGGTATCCCGGAAATCACGGCCAAAGACGTTCTCGCTCGTCAGTTCGCCGGAGAGAAGTTCGTCCTCGTTGACGTACGATCGCAAGAAGAGAGGGATGTTTCGATGATCTCCGGAGCCATCACCGCCGAGCACTTTGAAGCAAACACCGGCGTGGCAGAGGGAGCAACGGTTGTCTGCTATTGCACAATCGGCGGACGAAGCGGGATGTACGCGCAAAATCTAGCCGCTCGAGGGATTAACTCGATGAACATGCCCGGTTCGGTGCTCTCGTGGTCACACGCCGGCGGAAAATTCGTCGACGCTAATGGCGCTACGAATCGAATCAATACGCACAGCCCGAATCTTGACCTCGTGGCCGAAGGGTACAAGGCCGTCTGGTAGCGAGCAATTACCCAGTAAGATCTGAGTTTTCACATGATTTCAAGTTCGTTACGCGCGGAGAAAAATATGACTCGCCCGCCGCATATGTTCGCTCTTCTGACTAGCTTGCTTCTTGCGACGTTCCTCATCGCCCAGACTGGGGACATCGAGCCTGCCGCCGCCCAGCCATCGGAGGCGGAACGAATCGCCCAACTTGGCCGAGCGATTGCCGACGGAGATACCCAACTCGCAGAGATCACCGCCCGCCTTGACGATCCCAATAGCGAATACGCGCTTGCGAAAAAGGCGTTCGCTATCATCGACGGAGAATTTTCTGCGACGAAAAAGTCGAGCGAAGGCGGGGCAAAGAACGAGGAAGTCGTGGAGCTTGAGAAGAAACGCCAGCTCGCACGCGAGCGGTTTGATCTCGCGATTGATGAGCGAAAAGCACTACAGCAGCAACTCGCGACGCTCAACAAGAAAAAGGCCACCAATCAGGCCATGCTCGACCGCCTAACCGCGCCGCCGGTCGATCCGGCGGTCGAAGATGAGACGGGGGCTCCCGTTCAAGCAGGCAATGATGGCGAAGTTTCAAAGGAGAAAACACCGCCAACTACGACGGGAAAGATAGCGGAAAGCGATACGCCGACCGAGACGACGCAAAAAGTGGAAGAACCCGCAGAGGAAGCCAGCGAAGAGCTGGTCGATGCGCGACGGGACGCGACGACCAAGAACCAGGCAGCGAAACTCGCCCAGCAAGATGCTCGGTCGCTGTCTGACCGCTTGAGTCAGACCGAAGAAGATATTGAACTTGAGCGAGATCTATTATCCACCGTGCGTCAGAAGGCATCGAACGCAGAAGAGTCGCGTGAATCGCTCAACGCGGATTTACAGAAGCGATTGGGCGAAGGTGAGACTTGGAGTGAACTTGCGGATCTTCGCCGTGAGATCGCTGATGCTTCAAAACGTCTGTCGGATGCTCGTGGTCAGATTCAAGGTCACCGGGACCGAATCGACTTGCTTCAATCCGAGCGGATTGATCTTCAATCCCAGCAGTTAGTCGCCGGGAAAAACGTCGAGGAGAAGAAGGCAGAAGCGACGGCCGCCCAGAATCAGGTCCAGCGTCTACAAAACCCATTAGCACCTGAGAATATCATGCGGTGGTTGATCGCTCATGGCCCGAAGGTGCTCCTTGTGATAATCGGGATCGTTGCGATTCTTACTGGTGCGCGTGTTTTTGAACGCCGGTTTGTGGGATGGGTCTCTCTCACGGCTCGTGGAGGAACGCTGGAAGATCGAGAAAACCGTGCACGAACGCTTGTAAGTGTGTTTCATAACGCGGTTCGTGTCGTCGCGATCGGTGGCGGCCTCCTGATGATCGCCAACGAGTTTGGGGTCAACATCGTTCCGCTTCTTGGCGGTGCGGCGGTCTTGGGCTTAGCGGCTGCGTTTGGTGCGCAGAACCTGGTCCGGGATTACTTCTACGGGTTCATCATGATTCTAGAGAACCAGTACACCGTCAACGACGTGATCGAGATTGGCGGCGTGTCTGGCGTGGTCGAACGAATCACTCTTCGGATCACGGTCTTGCGAGACTTGCAGGGGACAGTCCACTTCGTCCCGCATGGGACGATCGACAAGGTAAGCAACATGACGCATGGTTGGTC
>JAJDDZ010000340.1 GCA_029260025.1 Phycisphaerae bacterium
GGCGATGAGTCGGCGGTTTCCGGGGACGCGGATCAAAGCGCCCGGGTGCATCATGTTGTTCGTGAGTGGATCGGGCGATTGGAGCCCCCCCTTCCGCCGCGTTCTTGTCGAAGTTGTTTCCGTCTGCACGCGCCGGAAGAGGATGGCATGAAGGGCGAATGGCGATTGACGCTGCATGTGCAGGCGACGAGCGATGCATCGCTCATCGTTGATGCGGGTGATCTTAGGACGTCGATGGAAACGGAGCCGACGATTCTGCAGCGTCCTTTTGATAATGCGATGGAACAATTACGGGCGGACGTTATCCAGGCTGCCCGACAGTTTCCGCCTCTGGAACCCTGCTGCGAGGTGGGTGGACCGTTTGAGTGTTCGTTTGGGGCGGTCGAAGCTTACAATTTTCTTCGAAATGCTGCGCCGATACTCGAGGCGGAAGGACATGGCGTCTTTCTTCCGAGTTGGTGGCGTCGAGGCGGTCCTCGGTTGCAGATGCAACTTGGTCTTAAACCCACGGAAGAAAACGTCGGTCTGGATTCCAATGCCATCCGATTGGACTCGCTGGTTGCTTATGATTGGCATGTGGCGATCGGTGATCAGGAACTTTCTTTGGAAGAGATTACCGCCCTTGCACATTCTAAAGAGCCGCTGCTGCGAGTTCACGATCAGTGGGTAGAAATTCAGCCTGCGGATGCGCAGGCGGCGCTCAAATTTTTGCAAGAGCACGCCGCGGGCGAAATGACTCTCTTTGAGGCGATTCGTCAGTGCTATATTGCTGAGGATCTCGAGACCGGAATTCCGATGGCGGGTTTCCGGGCTGAGGGTTGGGTGCGGATGCTCTTGGATTCGACTGATTTCCATGCGAGCATTGACGATCTGCCGCAGCCAGAGAATTTTGCTGGTGAACTTCGCCCTTATCAACTCAAGGGGATGCAGTGGCTGAGCTTCTTGTCTCGCCTGGGACTTGGGGCTTGTTTGGCGGATGATATGGGTCTTGGTAAGACAATCCAGATGATTGCTCTTTGGCTCTCTGAGCGGAAGGAAAAAGGGTCACCTGGACCTACGCTGTTGGTGGTTCCGATGTCTTTGGTCGGTAATTGGCAGCGCGAGATTTCTCGCTTTGGCGAATCTTTGAGCGTGCTTGTCCATCATGGGTTGGACCGCTTTACGGGCGATCGGTTTATTGAGGAAGCCGAGCGACACGACATCGTGATTAGTACGTATGCCCTTGCACACCGCGATTTCGACCATCTTACCGAAGTCAAGTGGCATCGTATTGCCTTGGACGAGGCGCAAAATATCAAGAACTCTGCGGCGAAGCAGTCTGTGGCTGTGCGATCGCTGCGAGCTTTGCATCGGGTCGCTCTGACTGGTACGCCGGTTGAAAATCGCCTGAGCGAACTCTGGTCGATCATGAATTTTCTGAACCCCGGGTACCTCGGTCAAGCCGGCGATTTCCGGCGGCGTTTTGCGGTTCCTATTGAGCGCCATCACGACGAGCATCGGGGACTTCGTCTTCGACAGCTCATTCGGCCCTTCGTTTTGCGTCGGCTGAAGAGCGACCCAGCTGTTCAGGTTGACCTTCCTGCCAAGATGGAGATGAAGGTCTACTGCAACTTGACGAAAGAGCAGGCTGCACTTTACGAGGCGATGGTAAGCAACATGCTCTCTCAGATCGATCAATCTGAGGGGATTCAGCGACGTGGATTGGTTCTTGCGACGCTTGTTAAGCTCAAACAGATTTGCAATCATCCGGCGCACTTTCTGGCAGACGACTCGGCGATTCCCAGGCGAAGTGGTAAGTGCGACCGACTGACTGATATGCTTGAGGAGGCGCTTCAAGAAGGGGATCGAGCGCTTGTCTTTACGCAGTTCAAGCAGATGGGGTCACTCTTGAAACCGCATCTTGAACATGCGTTTGGAGGGGAAGTTCTGTTCTTACACGGGGGACTCAATCGCAAGAAACGCGATGAGATCGTTCGTCGTTTTCAGGAGGAAGGCGATCAGCCACGGGTGATGCTTTTGTCGCTGAAGGCGGGTGGGTTTGGATTAAACCTGACTGCTGCGAACCATGTCTTTCATTTTGACCGCTGGTGGAATCCCGCCGTTGAAGACCAAGCGACCGACCGTGTACATCGAATTGGTCAGGTAAAACAGGTTCAGGTTCACAAGTTTGTTTGCATCGGAACGCTTGAGGAACGGATTGACGGGATGCTTGAGAAAAAGCGCAATCTCGCCGAAAAAATTGTTGGTAGCGGCGAGAGCTGGCTAACTGAACTTTCGACGGACGCGCTTCGCGATCTGTTCGAACTCTCGCGCGACGCGGTAGGAGACGACTAATACTCATGAAGACTATCCGACCAGATGATCGTCGTGCTACTTCTATTGATCGAAATCCGATCCCTTTACCACCCGTCCATAGACCGCCTCCGACCCAGTATGATGACGAGCTTCCTGAATCGGTGAAAATCGTTCCGACGATCTACCCCGCCTCGCCACCACTGGAAGAATCGCTCGAAGGATTTTGGACGACTGGCGAAGAATTCGAAAGTGTTGAGATAACCATCAAACCCCCGGATAGGCCGCTGGGCGTGCTGGAAAAGTTGGGGCCTTCTCCGTTTCCTCGGGGCGGATTCCCGATGGTGGGGTTTCTCGCAACGACATACGACAAAGTTGGTCGATATGCCCTTGAGAGAAAACGGTAGTCTTCAGAGCGAAGGGACCTGTGGGATGGCGTCGCGGTCTTGACGAAAGTCTCTAGAATCCTTACAAAACTCGCCTACATCGCCAACGTAGCTCAACGGTAGAGC
>JAJDDZ010000035.1 GCA_029260025.1 Phycisphaerae bacterium
GCTCGCCGAAGGCCGAGAACGCCGACGCAGAATCCGTCGCGACGGCTCCGGCTTGGGTGGTCATCAGTCGCATCGAACCGATCATATCCGAATGATAATAATTTGTCACCGCCCCGCCCGAGGCATCCGTCACACGCCCAATCCCCGGCTGGAACATCGTTTTTTCAGTTACCACGCCAGCACCGTCCACGGTGTAATCGCCGTAGGCAGTGTTACCGTCATAATCCGTCCACGTTTTTGAAAGAACATTGGTAAGATTGTTCGGATCCAACTCCTTTACAAGGTATCGAGCGCGTCCCCCATCGTAACTAAACTCCTTGGCGAACGTGATGAAATACCCACTCGTGCAGTCACCGAACTTGCCGTTGCAGGTCTGATTGCTGCACGTATCGTCCCGGACCCAATGCTCGTCGTGAACGTACGTAACCGCTTGACCATTCATCGCGTAGCCAAACCGAATCGCGGAAAATGCCGTCGTGCAGTCACCGATAGGTGCTTGGGCTGCCTGAGCGGAACCGCCTCCACTCAGTGAGGTGCCTCCGGTACTCATCGCCGACGACGATCCGCACCCAGTAGATGGCATCTGCGTCGTGACGCGCGTTACGTTTCCTTTTTCGTTGTAGTCGTAATATTTCGTCAAAGACGCCGGGCCAGAGCAGAACTGGTAGTCGTTATAAACGACCTCTTTCATCAAACGGTTGTTCGCGGTGAGATAAGCGCCGTCGATGTCGTATTCGTACGTCGTGCAGGTGTTCGCCAACGAGTTCTTCTTGGTCGTGCGGTTTCCGCCCGCATCATAGGTATAGGCGAGATTGTAATCCGTCCCCGCGATCGTGTTGTCGATGCGAATCTCCGTCAAAAGGCGCCCGCGACGATCGTAGGTAAAGGTCGTCATGGCATCCGTCGTGAGGTTTGCCCAGGGCAGAGTCCCGCTCTTTTCTTCGATGAACACGGGCAAGCCTCGTGCATCGTTTGTATACTCCAAAGCGAGATCCACCACGCCCGCACCGTTGCTGTGCTGAATTACCAACACGTTACCCGCCGTGTCGTAGCCGTAAGCAACCTGTTTCCCGTTGCCGTATGTAATGGTGGCAACCGTGTCATCGTCGTAGTAGGTGTATGCCGCGCTCAAGTAGACGACGGTGACGGAGGGATTATGTCGGCTCACGGATGAGACGCGGTTGACCGTGTCGAATTGAACGACCGTGTCATTCATATCGGGTCCTGTGCGGGTGACCTTGCCCGCCAGATCATCATATGTATAGGTGAAGCCGCGCGTTACGGACGGGACTGGACCTTTTACGTCGTGTTCGACCTGATGGCTAGTTCGTCGACCGAGTTCGTCGTAGGCGCTCGTGATATGTCGAATGGATAGGTCGAATTCGGACGAGTCGTCAAAGTAAAGCGGCGTCAGAAGCGATCGATCCATGGCATCGTACGTTGCCCCGGAATAGGCAGCAAACTGTCCCAAAAGATCGGGGGCATTGCATGGAAATGCAAAACCAGCACCGGAGCATACTAGCCCGCTTGGACCACCGATTGCCTCCATCTCACACGACTGTATCGAAGTACTGTTGCCGTTGGCATCGTTGCTTCCGCCGCCTGAGCTCGATTGGGTCGCGTAAGCGACGCCGCCGGCCAAACAACTGTTCGTCGTTTCAACTCCGCCGGTAAGCCCAGATGAAAAGAAACCTGCGCTGTTTAGCCGAGTCGTAGAACTAAACCCGTAAACATCCGTGGTGTTTGGAGCGAGGCCTTCGGAGTAGTCACGCGTCTGTCCAAATCGGTCGTACGTGAAATGTGTCACCACGCCGTTGGGATCGGTCACATCGCGAAGCATGCCCTGACATTGGTAAGTTTCGGTGTCAGGTCCGGTCTCAACACAATTCCCGCCACTCGGGAAATGATAATCCATCCTCGTGACCGGGTAGTTCCCTGGGTTTGGATCACCGAAAGGCGGATTGCTTGTGGCATCAGGCTCTACGATCGCGGTGAGTAGCGTCGGGTATGTTGTAATTTCGTAGTAGTAGCGAACGGTGTTCCCCGCGCCGTCGGTGTACGACGTTACGACGTCATCGCCGCTCAGCCCATCGAAGTCGTAGGTCCAGGTCTGTGTATCAAGCGCAACATTCTGCATGGTTAGCAGATTGCCGTGAGTGTCGTAGGTAGCGTCAAAGCCGCGATTGGTGGGGTCGCGGTACCGCGTGAAGTTGCGCTCGTCATCGAATATGTACGTACTTTGTTTTAGGAGTGGGTTCATGGTCCACTCAAGCGTACCGATATTGGGCGGTTGCTGCGTGATGCCCGACGCAACGAAGGAATACCGCCAAAGGTTTCCTCGAACGTCGGTATAGTCTCCACGAAAACTATAGCCGCCTGTGCAGTAGAACGAAAATGAGCTCTGCTGGAGCTTGGGATCGATCACTTCCACAATCCGTCCGTCCGTGTTGTAGAGGAAGCTGTAGGTGTCTCCGGTACCGCTGTTCTTGTCAGCGACCGAAGCGAGGCGACCATCTATGTCATAGGTAAAGTCGTTGTCGTTGCCCCGGGCGTCTTTTAGAGTCATGAGCCGATTGTTGCCGTCATAGGTGACGGGCCAGGTACGGTCGATGAGCCCGCTGTCTTCGAACACGTTCGGGTCCTTCTTGTGCTCGAATCGTTGGAGTCGGTTGTTGGCGTCGTAGAAAAACTCAAGCTTACGGCCCGCCGCCCACACGGTGGAGATTCGTTCGCGACTGACTCCGCCCCCGTCAAAGTACGCCACGTAAGCCACAACCAATTCGTTGCCGACGACATCGATGATCTTTGTTAGATGAACCGCGTCAATGGTCGTTCCCCGATCCACGAACTCGTAAGAAAGCTGCGTCGCACGGCATACCTGCTGGCTAGTCGAGTCGGTACACGTACCCGGATTACAGGTCCCGGCTCCGCCGCAAACGCCCCCGGCGGGGCAGTCTGCGTCAATCATGCATGGATCGAGGCTGTTGCTGCACACAAGAGGACGGCCGATACAATCAGTATCTACGGTGCAGACGAATTCATCGTCGTTGCTACAGGTATTAAGACCCTGATCGCACACGCCGTTGTTGGGCGAACACATGCCACCCTGACCGGCATCGCACACGAGTTGGTTTTCGCAAAGAGTCGTGCCGTCACCTGTACAGACGTCGCAAGGCGCTCCGACATTGCTACCGCCCTCGCAGACATTGGTCACAACCGTTTGGCATTCCCATCGTCCGTGGTCCTTGATCACACGCCAAGTTAAAGAGTCAACTTGTACAAGCTGATCGTCAACACCAGCGGGCGCATGCCATTCGCCGCTGGAGTAAGTATGCACGTCAACCCTGCCATCCGCCCACAGCACCGTGACTTTGTTGTTGGGGACATCGAGAACCAGTTGATCGCCGTAAGCGACGTTCCAGCCAGGGCCAAGGTCAATGCCCGAACCCTTGGATAAGTCGTAATCTGACCCAACATGCGCCGAGTTGTGATAGAGCATCATGTTCATGCCAGGCCCGCGTCCGGACCAATTCACTACTGGCATCGCGGTGAACAGGTTCCCGGTATGCATATTCACACTGGAATACGTAGAAACGCCTTGGCTGCTCTCCCATGCACGGGCAGGACCCGGTGAAGGAACAAGCGTATCATCGCAATAGTCTACGCCGTAGGCCGTATTCGACTCCGTACGAACCATGACCATCGCCGCAACGGCAAGAAGACCACCCGCCAGCAAAACCGCGAGGCTTGCTTTCGCTAGTCGCCGATAGCTAATGCTGTTTGTGACATCGGCCTTTGACCGGTCTTGTTGATTCTGCAATTGTTTTCGAGACTTGGACTTGCGCATCTTCCAACTCCTCTTGCGAAACTAGGCGGGTGTGCCCTGACCAACCCCGGTCGATGACCCCGCGTCAAAAAGCTCAGTAAGACATTTGTCTTCTTCCCAAGTACCCCCAATTATCGGACCTGGTAGTCCAAAGTCAAGGAAAATCACTTATGGATAATCCATGAGTGCCATACGCATGGCCGTGCCAAACTTGGGGTATCGGTGCTGAATGGGTTCCTGCAGGCTTGAAACGAATCCTTTGCCAATGTTTGGCTGCCGAACCTGAGGCCGTATGTTTTTTTGTAGAAACTTCCACAGCGTCGCTCAGGCTTCGAAGGCTTCCTCGGCCTTGGACCAACGCTGCACCTGGCGGAGTTTGCAATTCAATTCCGCCTCGAACCACTGATCGCGACTCCACTCCTTGCCCTCGCGAGCCAAGATGTGCGGCTCAATCCGCGTAGCCCGGGGAGTTTGAATGCAGACCTGCTCAAACCGTTCGTCGTCGGTCAACTCGAATTTCGGGGACGACTGGAGCCGGTCTTCGACCCCCATTCCCGACTCAAGGACTGGTCACAGCCCCGCCTCCCTATCAGGACGAATTTGAATCAAATGAGTAGTAGCTTTTTCGTGTGTGGCCCGTGCTGGAAACGTTCTCTCCGGTCTTACCTTTCGTTTGCGTGCTGCCACATTACTAGCTCGGGTCCATCCACGTCGGAAACAAAGTCAACCAACACCCGCACTTTTCGCGTAGGCCACACCCTTGCTGTTTTCCGTTCGGGAGAACCTATTCGGTTGCTTCACCGACTTTCTCTTTCGGTGTCTGTTTGAATTGCGTCCGTTGTATCCATTCTGTCCTGCGGGGTAGACATACGCACTAGCGCCACGACAGCGACCCGTATGGCGTCTGGCAGCATTGGCCACGCCTCGACAATCGCCAAAAGTGCAGGGTCTTGGTGTCGTTTTTGGTGTAGTTGGTTTTCGGTGGGTTTGTAAGTCGTTGCGTCGTCGTTGGTTATGTCATTACCGCAACGGCCTTTTAAGCCGTGGGTCCTGGGTTCGAGCCCCAGCACCCTCAATAGCGTTTTGGGCATGTGATTGTGCCTGGAGACGTTGAAACTGCATAAATAATTCACTTGAAACTTATATTCTTGCAAGTCCGCGCCTATTTCGTTTAAGATCGGACCTCGACTCATCGGATTCTTCCGGAATGTTCGGTGCAGTTCAACTGAGGACGAATCTCGGGAATGGAAGGAGCAATTATCGTGGGACCACATCGATTGTCGACCGGCTTTGGGCTGATGCTCATAGGTACTTTGATTTCGAGCGCAGCTGGCCAGGATGAGGGCGTCAATCGCTTGGTTCGAAATGCGACGATTCAACCGACTTCGAAGACTTTCGAAAGCAAGCCTCTGGCCGAAATCAAGGGCGTTAAGGTTCAGGAAGTCGATCGCAAGGCGATTATGTTGGAGGACGACCGCCGTTCCCAGCAAGGACTTCCCCCGCGTTTCGCGATTCCCAACGAAGTGCGCATTACTCCGGACTCTGACGGAACTTGGGAGAACATTGACGACAATACCCTGCTGTGGCGTCTCCGAGTCGGTTCCCCAGGTGCCTCGTCAATAAACCTCGGTTTCGTTCGGTATCACATGCCGCCGGGCGGACAATTGATCATCCATTCTGCTGACTACAAGCATACGATCCGACCCTTCACTGACGCTGACAACCAGGCGTATCGACAGCTTTGGACTCCGCCGGTTCCGTCAGGGGATGTTATCATCGAGCTAACGATTCCTGCTTCCGCGCGTCCTGCACTGGACCTGGAACTTGGTTCGATCAACGTCGGATACCGCGGCTTCGGCGCCGTGTCTCAGGAAAAATCCGGTTCCTGCAATGTCGACGTCATTTGCCCGGAGGGTGACCTATGGCGAGACCAGATTCAGTCAGTCGCTGTCTACTCCACCGGCGGAACGACGTTTTGCACAGGAGCGATGATCAATAACGCGGCCTCTGATCTCACGCCGTACTTTCTGACCGCGAACCACTGTGGACTCGGAACGGGTAACGCCGCCTCCCTGGTGGTCTTTTGGAACTTCCAGAATTCAACGTGTCGGGCGCCAGGAAGTCCCGCTAGCGGTTCCACGGGCGACGGAACCTTGACCCAGTTTCAAACGGGTTCTGTGTTTCGGTCAAGCTACGCCCCATCAGACTTCACGCTGATGGAACTAAGCTCGGCCCCAGATCCTACCTGGAACGTTGGCTATTCTGGATGGGATCGATCGGGAACTGACAGCACGAGTGCTGTGGCGATTCATCATCCAAGTACCGATGAAAAACGCATC
>JAJDDZ010000341.1 GCA_029260025.1 Phycisphaerae bacterium
GTCTTGGGGACCTCTTCGGCGGCGTGGCGGATCAGCTTGCGGGGGCGTACTACATCGGAAAGTCTGGAGAGACTCTGAGGGTGGACGTTGGAATTTCGGCGATTGAGCGGTCGAACGAGGCGCTTGACCTTGTTCCGAAGGTCTTGGAGATCGCGGGCGAATCGCTTGGCAGGTCTTTGGTTTTCTCAGAATCGGCCGGCGCGGGTTTTAGGCTCGGGGTCTTTGGAGAGAGCGCATACTACTACGATCTTCGTGAGGTTCGGTCGCGGGATTTTCGTGTGATCGCGCTCGTGGTGGTCGTGTTAATCTTCTTGATCTTGGTTCGGTTGACTCGGTCGGTGGCAGAGTCTGCGGTGCTGATTGCCGCGACGCTCCTAACCTACTTCGCTACGTACGGGGCGAGTTGGATGATTTTTCGTGCGGTTTATGGCGTCGAGGGACTTGGGTGGGGACTCGATCTTCTCTTGTTTATCATTATCTTGAGTCTTGGTCAGGATTACAATATTTTCGTCGTAACCCGAATACATGAGGAGATGAAGACGAGTCCGCCGCGGGCTGCGATTGAAGAAGCGATCCGGAAGACGGGACGTGTGGTTAGTAGCTGTGGCATTATCATGGCCGCGACGTTTGCGTCGATGTTCGCCGGCTCACTTCTGGTTATTAAGGAGTTTGCAGTCGCACTTTCGCTAGGGATTTTGATCGATACGTTCATCGTTAGGCCATTGTTGGTTCCTTCGATGATTTTGCTGCTTTATCGCCTGCGCGGTACTGCGAGCTCGGATCTTGATAAGCTAAATTGCGCCAGCGAATGACACATTTTCTTACTCGAATTCTGGAGCTATCAGGTGTCGCAACTTGGGGCGGTGGTGGTAGAATGTGCTCGCGTTTCGGACGACGGGTCAAGCTTACTGATCCGGTTTGTCGTCCTATTCAAAACCATGTCGTCCGCATCGCGCGGGCCAAGGAGAAACAGTCATGAAGGACTACTGCAAATGGGTTTCAATGGGTTGCCTCGCGGTATTTGCCGTGGGCTGCGCAACGAACGGCGACGGGAATCGCTCGACGATGTCGGCGAATCGTACATCGAGCGTGAAGAATCCGCCTACGACGTTGATTCCGCGAGAGATTATTTTCGGCAACCCGGACAAGGCGGGCGTTCAGATTAGTCCCGATGGGAAGCGGATTGCGTATCTCGCGCCGGTTGACGGAGTGCTGAACGTGTGGGTTGGTCCTGTTGATCGCCCTGAGGCTGCAAAGCCAGTGACCGATGATCGTCAACGCGGGATTCGTCGCTACTTCTGGGCGTTTACGAGCCATCATGTGATGTACATGCAGGACAAGGGTGGTGATGAGAATTGGCGTGTGTATAGCGTCAATCTAAAGACTGACAAAGTCATTGACCTTACGCCAATGGAAAAAGTGGCGGCCCGGGTTCAGGGTGTGAGTCACAGATTCCCCAACGAAATTCTCGTGGCGGTCAACGATCGAGATCCGAAGTTTCACGATATCTACCGCATCAACATTACGACCGGCGAACGAGTGCTTTTGCGCGAGAATACCGAATTCGTAAGTTTCTTAACCGACGATGACTACAATGTTCGGTTCGGACAGAAGTCTACGCCTGACGGCGGTATGGAGTTTCTCGAGCCAGATGGTCACGCCGGTTGGAAGCGTTTCACGCTAGTTGGGCAAAAGGACGCACTCACGACGCAACCCTTTGGTTTTGATAAAAGCGGAAAGACGCTTTACATGGTTGATAGTCGCGGTCGCAATACGGCTGCTTTGAAGACGATTGATCTGGCGAGCGGGCGGGAAAAGATCGTCGGTCAAGACAGCAAAGCTGACATCGGCGGACTGATGATTCATCCCGTCGAGAAGACGATCGAAGCCTATTCGGTCAATTATAAGCGGGTGAAGTGGGACGTCCTTGACCCTGCAATCAAGCGAGATTTTCGGTATCTTGAGTCGGTCGCAGATGGCGACTTCAACGTGGGGAGTCGAACGCTCGATGACAAGCAGTGGATCGTTAGTTACACGGTTGACGATGGGCCTGTTCGCTACTACCGGTATGACCGAGAGAAGGGCAAGGCGAAATTCCTCTTTACGAATCGATCAAGCCTCGAGCAATACACGCTCGCGAAGATGAATCCGGTAGTGATTAAGTCTCGCGATGGGCTGGACTTGGTGAGCTATTTGACGATTCCTGCGTCGGTGAAGCGAAGCGGGATACGACCTGCGAAGCCTTTGCCGATGGTGCTTTTTGTTCATGGTGGTCCCTGGGGACGCGATAGCTGGGGATACCACGGGTATCATCAGTGGCTTTCAAATCGTGGGTACGCGGTTTTGAGCGTGAACTTCCGTGCGTCGACGGGTTTCGGTAAGGATTTTATCAATGCGGGCGACAAGGAATGGTCGGGTAAGATGCATGACGACCTGATTGACGCGGTGAATTGGGCTGTTGCATCTGGTGTTGCGCAAGAGGACAAGGTCGCGATCATGGGGGGTAGCTATGGTGGTTATGCGACGCTTGCTGGTTTGACGTTTACGCCGAATGTTTTTGCTTGCGGTGTGGATATTGTTGGTCCTTCTAACTTAGTGACGTTGCTCAACACGATTCCACCTTATTGGGCACCGATGATTGAGCTCTTTACGTCGCGGGTCGGTGATCATCGTACGGAGGAAGGTCGGTCGATGCTTCGCGAAGCGTCGCCGCTGACTTTTGTAGATCGCATTTCCAAGCCTCTCTTGATTGGGCAGGGTGCGAACGATCCGCGGGTGAAGCAATCCGAAGCTGATCAGATTGTGACGGCGATGTCATCGAAGAATATCCCGGTAACGTATGTCCTGTTCCCTGACGAGGGTCATGGGTTCCGTCGTCCCGAGAACAGTAAGTCGTTTAACGCAGTGACGGAAGCGTTTTTGGCGAAGAATCTGGGCGGACGGTTTGAGCCGATTGGTGACGACTTCGCCGGATCTAGCATCAAGGTACCCAACGGAAGCGATCAGGTTCCCGGTTTGGGAGCGGCGCTCTCGGCGAGCGGGAAGTAAGGTCCTCGCTCGGCCATTGATTTCTTGAAGAATACGCCCGTGTCGCGGTTTCTGTTGAGAAGCTGCGGCGCGGGTTTTTGTTTGTGAATCTGCGGTCCTATCGCCTTCGAGAATCGCTTCCTTGCGGGCGCGGCTCGGTTAGGGGATTTCGGGGGCTTGTTTCGCGGAGTCGATCCATGCGCCGCCTAGGACGGTGTCGCCGTTGTAGAAGACGACCGCTTGTCCTGGGGTGATGGCGCGTTGTGCGTTTTGGAATTCGACGCGTACTTTTCCATCGGGGAGAAGGTGCACGGTGGCGGGGGCTGCTTTGTGGAGGTATCGGATTTGCACGTGGGCATCGAACGATTGGGGTAAGTCTTTGACGAGGAAGTTTGCTTTGCTGGCGAGCAGGGTGGAGCTGAGTAAATCTTCCGCTTCTCCGACGGTGACTTTGTTTTCTAAGACGTTGAGTTCGGTGACGTAAATGGGATGACCGGCTGCGATACCTAGTCCGCGGCGCTGACCTACGGTGTAGTGGCCAATTCCGTCGTGGGTGCCGAGAGTTTCGCCTGCTGCGTTTACGACGTCTCCTTCTTTGAAGGCGTCGGGGCGGCGCTTTTTGACGACGCGGGCGTAGTCGCGATCGGGTACGAAACAAATCTCGACCGAGTCGGGTTTGTCTTGGTTGGGTAGGTCGAGTCGGGCGGCGATCTTGCGGACTTCGTTTTTGTTGAGGTCGCCGACGGGGAATAGGACACGGTCGAGGATTTCTTGTTGCAAACCGAAGAGGACGTAGGACTGGTCCTTGCCGTCGTCAACGCCGCGGCAGAGATGTCGCTGACCGTTTTTTTCTTCGATGCGGGCGTAGTGGCCTGTGGCGATGTATTTTGCGCCGACGGCGTCTGCGTAGTCGAGGAGCTTGCCGAATTTTAGTTTGTGGTTGCAAACGACGCAGGGGTTTGGCGTTCTTCCGTTGACGTATTCGTCGGCGAAGTAGTCCATGATTTCGTTGAAGTCGCCGGCGAAGTTTAGCGCGTAGAACGGAACGCCAAGTGACCCCGCAACGTATCGTGCATCGGCGGCGTCGCTTGCGCTACAGCATCCCTGGTGGGTTCGGGTGGGGGTCGCGGTCGCTATAGTGTTTTCAGTGTTCGCGGATATCTCGCCGGTCGTGTCAGCTCCCTCATGTTCGCTTCGCTGACGGTCGCTGTTCTGATCGAGGGCGGCGGAACCGCCTTCTTCCGGGGCACCGACGCGCATGAAGAGTCCAACGATGTCGTAGCCCTGCTCCTGGAGGAGACAGGCTGCGACGCTGGAATCGACTCCGCCGCTCATGGCGACGACTACTTTTTCGCGGGGTTGGGGCATTCTGGGATTGTAGCGGAACATTCGATTTCCAAAAGCTCTGACAAACCCGGCGCTTGGAGGCGACCGTTCGCGTATAATGCAGCGCATGGTCCGGAGAGTACTCTCTATCACATTAGGTGTCGCCTCGCTGGGGGTGGGGCTCCTTTCGGCGGTTAGCCACCTTGAGGCTTTCGCTGACAGCAAGTCCGGGACTAGTTTCCAGTTAGATAGCCTAGGTTTCAAGTGCCATGCCCATGCCGGAAACCTACGTTGCACGAGTAATCGTTGTGGCAAGTGCAAAGAAATCGGGACGGTTCATCCTTGGGGATGCCCCGGGCGGGTTCGCCTCAAGAAGTTCACTGCCGTCGGAGGCGAGACGAAGTACCATCTCAAGTTTGGACCGCTTCACGTTGGCGAATTCTCGGTTGGGAAGAAACGCGTCTACGAAGTATCGATTCCACTTACCTGGAGCGCAATCCTGTTGGGAGCGTATCCCGGGATCATTGTAGTTCGCGGTCCAATACGAAAACTGAGAAGACGGCGGCGCGGTTTCTGTGTTACTTGCGGGTACAATCTTCGGGAAAATTTGTCCGGCGTTTGTCCCGAGTGCGGCCAGCCTACTCTTGCTGCAATGGAAGGCCGTGTCGGACAATAGCGAGTACGTTTCCGGTTGGCGCAGCGCGTTTCGCACCGGTCGCCGGTTCGTGTATGATCGCGTGCTGAGCAGCCAAATTGGGCGTGCGGGGCCGGGGTTTGGTGCGAAATAGGACTTGAGGGATCGATTGCCACGAGCAACTTCTACAACTAAGACGCCGGTGGGCGAGTTTCAAAAGAGCGGGTCGCTTCCGCCTGCGGAGAGTCTTACGCCTGCGATGCGGCAGTATGTGGAGCAGAAGCAGAAAGTTGGGGAGGCTGTTCTTCTTTTTCGGATGGGGGATTTCTATGAGACGTTTTGGGATGATGCGATTACTTGTTCCAACGTGCTTGGTATCTCTCTGACGAGTCGTAACAAGAATAGCGATAACCCGGTCCCTTTGGCGGGGATTCCTTATCATGCGCTGGATACCTATCTCGGGAAACTCGTCAAGGCTGGGTACAAGGTTGCGATTTCTGAGCAGCTTGAGGATCCTAAGCAGGCGAAGGGCGTGGTTGATCGGGATGTTGTTCGGATTGTAACGGCGGGGACGCTGACGGATGAGTCGCTGCTTGACGATCGAAGTGACAACGTGTTGGCATCGGTTTGTATTCGTAAAGGGATTGCTGGGATTGCGCTGGTGGAGCTGGCGAGCGGTCGGTTCGAGGTTTTCGACGTTCCGGCTGATCGCGCTCTTGACGAGTTGGTGCGGGTAGCGCCGGCTGAGCTTTTGATTGACGATGAGCGGGACGGGGACACGAACGCGGTGGCGGGCGTGCTTACCGGTGCGTGTGGGACGACTACGTCGCGGCGACCGTTGCATGAATTCTCTGCGTTTCAGGCGGAAAAGTCACTCTTAGAGCATTTTGAAGTGGCGACGCTTTCGGGGTTTGGGTTTGAGGAGATTACGCCTGCTTTGTGTGCGGCTGGTTGCGTGGTGCAGTATCTCAACGATACGCAGAAGACTGCGTTGACACACTTATCAACGGTTCGTCGGCGTGTGGTGAGCGATTTTGTTTCGATCGATCACAGTAGCTGGCGATCGTTAGAGATTGATCGGACCCTTCGACATTCATCGCGTGAGGGGACACTTCTTCACGCGGTTGATCGCACGATTCATCCACATGGTGCTCGGATGCTTCGGTATTGGTTGCGGACGCCACTGCGAAATGTTGAGCTAATTCGATTTCGGCAGGAGGCGGTTGCGTCGCTTGTGGATGATGAATTGGTTCGTGGCCGGACTCGAAAGAAGCTAAAGATGTTGGCGGATGTTGAGCGGATCGCCGCGCGGGTGGCGCTGGGGCGATGTACGCCGCGTGATCTTGGTGCGCTTGGTCGTACGCTCGATGCAATCCCTGCGATTTCGGAAGACCTGAGGCGAAACGATCAGTCGATGTTGGCGGAGATCGCGGGCGATCTTTCGGGTCTTACCGAGCTTGCGGATTTGTTGCGACGGGCGATTCGTGAGGACCCGCCGCTGACGGTTCGCGAGGGCGGGTTTATTGCGGACGGGTATGAGGCTGAGCTAGATCGGTTGCGAGGGGTTGGTCGCGATGGGCAGACGTGGCTTGCTGATTATCAGAAAAAGGAGATCGAGCGGACGGGGATTGGGAATCTTAAGTGCGGTTTCAATCGGGTTTTTGGATACTATCTTGAGGTGCCCAACGGTTTTCGTGAGCAGGTGCCGTCGGAGTACGTTCGCAAGCAGACGATCAAGGCCGCTGAGCGTTATATTACGGATGAGTTAAAGACTTACGAGGACGAGGTTTTGACCGCCAAGGATCGGGCTAACGACCTTGAATATCAGCTATTTGAGAAGCTTCGGGGGATGGTTTCTGAGTGGATGGTTCCGTTGATGCGGATGGCGGACGCGATCGGGCGATTGGACTGCGTTTGCGGGCTATCCGAACTGGCGGTACAGCGGCGGTATGTTCGACCAGAGGTGACAGAGGACGGCACTTTGGAAATCGTCGATGGTCGTCATCCGGTGTTGGATCATACTTTGGGCGATCGTTTTGTGCCCAACGATACGTTGATGAATGCAAGCGATGCCAGGGTCTTTGTTATCACCGGTCCGAACATGGCGGGCAAGAGTACCTACATTCGTCAGGTGGCGCTCTTAACGATCATGGGTCAGATTGGGTCCTATGTTCCGGCGAAGGGGATGAGGTTTTCTCTGGTGGATCGGATTTTTGCGCGGGTGGGGTCGGCGGATGAGATCATGCGGGGTCAATCTACGTTTATGGTGGAGATGACTGAGGCTGCGAACATTTTGCATAACGCGACGAAGGATTCGCTGATCGTGCTTGATGAGCTTGGTCGGGGGACGAGTACGTTTGACGGACTTTCGCTTGCGTGGGCGATTACGGAGCACTTGGCGAATGAGCTTGGTTGTCGGACGCTTGTCGCGACGCATTATCATGAGCTGATTGAGCTATCGGCGCTTTTGAAGAATGTGAAGAATTACAATGTAGCGGTGAAGGAGTATCCTGCGTCTGGGGCGAGCGACGAGGGGGTCGTTTTTCTGCATAAGATTATCGAGGGCGGGGCGAGTAAGAGTTATGGGATTCATGTTGCTAAGTTGGCCGGGATTCCCAGAGGGGTGATCGCGCGGAGTCGTGAGGTGCTGGATGAATTGCAGCGCGGCTTCGAGCGCGAGACAAGGACGCCGCAGCTTTCGGGGATGAAGACGCGGGACGATGCGCAATTGGAATTGTTTACGCCGCCTGGGGAGGAGCTTCTGGCGGAGCTTCGTAAGTTTGATCCGGATGAGACGACGCCGCTTGATGCGCTGAATGCGCTAACGGAGTGGAAGCGGCGGTTTGGGACTTAGTCCAAGCTGCTTGCTCCGCCGTAGGTGTCTTCGGTAATCTGCGGTGGGGCGCTGTCGGTTAGGATGATGGTGTAGAGGCTGACGTAGGCTGTTGGGGTGTTGCCGGTTCCACCGAGTCGGTAATAGATTTCTTGCAGATTTCCTTCCTGGACGCCTTCG
>JAJDDZ010000342.1 GCA_029260025.1 Phycisphaerae bacterium
CGCTTCGGACCCACCCCAATAAGCGAAACAGGCGACCCAACCAAACCCTCGACCCGCAAAACATAATCCCGAGCATGCTGCGGAAGATCATCAAATGCACGAATCCCCTGCAAATCCTCGCTCCAACCCGGAAGAAACTCAAAAATCGGCTTGATCTGCTCACAAACAGAAACACTCGCCGGCATCGTATGAATCGTCTTATCACCAACACGATAACCGGTACAAACACCAACCTCATCAAATCCGCTAAGCGTATCAAGGTGTAACAGTGCAATATCAGTAAGCCCAGCAAGATTCGCCGCATACCTGCAAGCAACCGCATCAAACCACCCGCACCGCCGAGGCCGACCCGTCGTCGTGCCAAACTCATGACCCGCAACCCGAATCCTGTCACCGGTTTCGTCGTCAAGCTCAGTCATAAAAGGACCAGCACCCACCCGAGTCGAGTAAGCCTTCGCAGCCCCAATCCGCGTCGTAACAACATGCGGAGAAACACCAGCCCCAACCCCAATCCCATGCGGACCAGTCGGACTAGACGTCACAAACGGATAAGTCCCATGATCGATATCAAGAAGAACCCCGTTCGCCCCTTCAAAGAGAATCTTCCGACCTTCCTCAATCGCACCCTGCAACAACGAAGTCGTATCGCAAATATTGGAAGCAAGTCGTTCCTTCGCCCGCGCAACATCAGCAAGAACACCCGCAACATCAATCCCGCCGTCTTCCCCATAAAGCGCCACAAACATCTTACGCTTCTGCTCAACAACCTGCCCGATGCGCTCCAACAGCGACTCGTCATGTAACAGATCAACAAACCGAACCGCCGTAGTCCGACGCATCTTGTCCGCATAACAAGGACCGATCCCGCGGGCAGTCGTACCAATCTTCTTACCAGAAGACGCCGCCTTCTCCGAAAGTTGATCTTCAATCTTGTGATACGAAAGAACCAGATGTGCCCGCTCGCTAATCTTCAACCGAGACCCCGGATCAATCCCCCGAGCGATCAACCCATCCACTTCCTCGATAAGCTTCAGGGGATCAACTACAACCCCCGGACCAATAACAGCCGTCGCCGACTCATGAAGAATCCCAGCCGGCAAAAGATGAAGCGCAAACCGCTCCTCCCCAACACAGACCGTGTGCCCAGCGTTCGCCCCACCGTTAAACCGAACAACGTAGTCAAACGCGGGGCAGAGCAGGTCTACAACCTTCCCTTTCCCTTCGTCACCCCAACCAAGTCCAAAAACGCAAGTATGCCCCATGGGCCAAGAAACCTCAATATTGGCATCGCCAAGCCCCATCAGGGCAAAAAAAAAGACCCACTCCCAGAGGGCCCCATGCGGCGACACTGACTTTCAAGCAAGTTATCGCCCCATCCACCCTCTGTCAACCAATCACCTCACAACAACAAATCACACGCTAACACAATAAAGCCGACAACTAACATAAATTCTGATCAAAACACTTGACCCAATGAGATCAATAACATAAAATCGGTCACATCAAAGATACCGAAAGGCGCAATGCCCCAGGAGAGGCTCAACCGCACCCATAGCCCCCTTTTCCAGAGGATCCGACAAGATGGAAACACAAAGCCTACGGAACTTTCTTGCGATCCCGTACGACGAGCTCGAGGAATTGAACCTGGCCGCCAAGCGTCAACGCCTGGAAAGGGTAGACCCAAAAACCGTCGAAAAAGAACGCCGAAAATATCTCCTCGAAGAAAAACGCATCAAAGCAGTCACCGTCTGCTTCTCCGACCTCGAGGGGCGATTCCACATGCTCGACTACGACAAAAAATTCCTCCTCGAATCTGCAGATAACCTGACATTCGACGGATCATCAATCCGCGGCTTCTCAGAAATCAGCGAGTCCGACCTGAAGCTAATCATAGATTGGCCAGCCTTCTACTGGCTCCCCGCCGACATCTTCGGCCCAGGTAAAGTCGTCGTCTTCGGCGAGGTTTGCGCGCAAGACGGATCACCCTACGCAATGGACTTCCGCGCCCAGCTACGCAAGTTCTCCGCCCACCTGTTCAAAAAAGAAAACATGACCCTGAACATGGCCCCAGAAGTAGAGGGCTTCTTGTTCAAAGACACCGACGCTGAGCGAAAGTACCACGAAAAGGGATGCTTCGATTTCATCTCGACCGGTGGCTACTACCACTCACTACCCCAAGACCCATTGCGCAAATTCATCGACTGGTCAGCCGAAGCTCAAAGAGCACTAGGTTTGTGCAACGAAAAAGACCACCCCGAAGTCGCCCCTTCACAGTTCGAACTAAACTTTGGCTACACCGAAGCAACCATCGCCGCCGACCAGATTCAGCTATACAAGTTGACCTGCAGGCAAGTCGCCAGCCAGCTAGGACTGACCGCGTCGTTCCTACCAAAACCAGTCGCAGGAATAAACGGCAGCGGCATGCACTGCAACATGTCATTCAACCGCAACGGAAAAAACCTCTTCCACGAAAAAGGAGGCCAAGATAACCTCTCGGAATTCGCATGGAAGTTCGTAGACAGAATTCTAAACAACGCTACCGACATCTGTCTCGCGCTAAACCCCAGCGTAAACAGCTACCGCCGCCTCGACCCGAATTTTGAAGCACCAAACCAGATCAAAGCATCCGCTACAAACCGAGCAAGCATGATCCGCATACCCCTGGGCAACGAAAAATCCGCCCGCGTAGAATTCAGATCCGTCTCACCCGACGCCAACCCATACCTGTTGGTCTACACCCTTCTTCGCACAGGCTTAGAGGGCGACCTACCAGACGCCGCAGACTCCGAAGGCAAACGCTACCGAACGCGGTTCCTCCCCGACAACATCCACGACGCCATCCGCCACTTCAAGTCCAGCAAAATCGCCAGCGAAGTACTAGGCGAGGTCGCCCACGGAAAATACATAGAATGCAAACAGGCAGCCGCCGACCGCTGCCCAAAAGAACTAGGAACACTAGTAAAGCGCGAAGAAGTAATGTTCCACCACGAAGTAACTAACCAACTGCTCTGGAACATATTCTAAAGGGGGCGACCCACACCTGTACCCTCCCTTCTCTTGGGTACTCGACCAAAATCCAAGATACACAAATTGTATATGCGAACATTCGATGGAAGGCAGAAAAGACGAACATCTAGAGAACTTCAAGAGCAGAGCTATACGAGCAGGCTGGACAGAAAAGGGAACTAGATGTTCGGGATGTAGCGTAAAAGATAATCCCTCGGAGTCAGAGTACAAAAAGTACTGGCAAGCTATAGATCGAGCGGATAAAATATCTTTGGAGCTAGCCTGCTAGAAGGATAAACAAAGATGCTACCTTACAGCATCAAGGGGGCTCTATTTTAGTACCACATTCGGGGCAAGTACCCGATTCGTTGCCAGTGAGGTCGTAGAAGCATTTCGAGCAGACCGCTTGCTCTCGTAAGCCCAGCTCGACTATCCGCTTATGGTGCCTTCCCTTCAAAACTATTAAAACTATAATTGGGATGTACAGGATCGTGTGAAGAGGCATTTGATAATCACCAAGTATTTCTGCTGCTCGCTCCGTCAAAGTGAGGTATGGTGGAATTAACGATAGCAGAATATATAGATTCAGGCGGCTCCCAAATGTCTCACGTTCGGCTTTCCGCCGAACGCTCCGTGCTCGTTTATCCGCATTTTGGTAAGCTGTCATATTTCTTTACCGCACTCAGGACATTTTCCCGATTCGTTGCCCGTTAGATCATAGCCACATTTCGGGCACAGTCCTTGTTTCAACCGACGACTCGGAAGATGCCGCTCATTCTGTAGAAGCACCAAGAGGATTCCGCCACCGATTGCTGTCAGAACATTGCCTATGAGCAACGGCAGATGTTGCGGGATACCTTTCGATTGCCAGAGACTCGCTAATCCAAAGCCTGCTATACTTGGATACGCACCGAGGTAGGGTACTGCGAGAAAAACTGTATTTGCCCACATTCCATATGACAGCCCTGCAAGGATTCCTCTCCACCAAGGCGAACTCAATCTCGTCCAAATGACTAGAAGACCAAGAATCAGTCCAATTGGAATAACGATAAATTGAGTTGCGAGAAACAACAATGCCGCCAACATTCCCCAGGAGACTAACGATCGGCTCAATCGATGGATGGACGCTATGTCCTGCGTTACGACATAGTAGATGGGGATTATGCAGATCCACGCAACGCAAACGATCCCGAAAGTCTTAACTATAACTTTCTTATCGATCATGCTTGGATTATATGAGCCCAAAAGAAACGCGGCAATTCGCCTTG
>JAJDDZ010000343.1 GCA_029260025.1 Phycisphaerae bacterium
GGGCGGACGGGGGACCGCTACCTTGAGACGACGCTTGATGAGGGAAAGCGTGATGACCCGCACGGGATTTGGGATGGCATCGACGCGAAACTTCGCGAGCGTCTGGGTGCGGGCGGAGCGGTCGCCTCTGCTGAGCTTGGATGGGCGCGTCTCGCGCAGGGCAATCAAACTCGCTTCGACTCGTTCGAGATATCTCAGGCGCTTGCGAGCATTGGGGCGGAGATGTTGCTTTCTTCTCCGGCGAGTACGTTGATCTGCTGTGTGGCGCGGTGTGGGTCGGTTCTGGTCTTTCCGCTGACGCTTGCGGTGAGCCCGCCGGTTGGGCTTGCGGTTGGCCGGGGGCGGGCGGCGATTGTGGGGAGCCTGTACTTGCTGCTATTTCTTGGGGTTCTGTGGCGCGTTGTGTGCGGCGGTTGGTCTTTTTATGCCATGTCCTTTCCTTTGATTTGTACGGTCTCGCTATTGCTTGCGACGACGCCGCAAATTGATCCGCGATTTCGGGTTCCGATGATTCCTATGCTGCTGGCGATCCTGTTTCTTGACACGAAGGGCAGATCGCCAGTTGGCGAATCTGACATTTTCGAGGTTTAGCGGATGGCGGGGCTGGATCGGAAGACAGATGGCGGTCCTGGTGCAAGGGGATCTCTTCGGTTTGATCGCAATGAGGTTGCTGGGGCGCTTGGTGATCTTGGGACATTTATTCCGTTGCTTTTGGGGATGGTTAAGAGTTGCGGATTGCAGATTGTTCCGGCGCTTTTTTTTGCCGGGGTGATGAATATCGCAAGTGGGATCTTGTTTCGAATTCCCATGCCGGTGCAGCCCATGAAAGCGATCGCGGCGGTGGCGATTGCGGAAGGACTGAACGAGTCGCAGATTCTTGCGGCTGGGATGGTGACTGGGTTTGCGATTCTTTTGCTGAGCTTGTCGGGGCTGATTGATTTTCTTAATCGGGTGGTGCCCAAGAGCGTGGTGCGGGGTCTGCAACTTGCGCTGGGACTGAAGCTGGCTATCAAGGGAGGCGGGTTGATCGTCGGGACCGGGGTGTTTTTTGGGGCAGACAGTGTTGGGCTGGGGGTATTTTGCTCTGTTCTTGTTGGTGTGGTGTATTTTTCCAAGCGGTTTCCAGGGGCCCTTTTGATTTTTTCGATTGGGTTGGTTGCGCTGCTGTTTGATCAGCCGGAACTGATCAAGACGGGGGCTGTTGGGGTTAGAGGGTTGGGGTTTTCCTGGTCGTTGCCGGATCTGACGAATTCGCATGACTGGATCGAGGGACTTTGGCGGGGTGCGCTACCGCAGCTTCCACTTACGACTTTGAACTCTGTTATTGCGGTCTGCGCGTTGTCCTGTGACTTGTTTCCGAACCATGGGGCTTCTCCTCGGCGGGTGGCCATTTCGGTGGCGTTGATGAACCTGCTTGCTTGTCCGTTTGGTGCGATGCCTATGTGTCATGGGGCTGGCGGTCTTGCGGCGCAGTATCGTTTTGGGGCGCGAACTGGTGGGAGCGTTGTTTTCTTGGGGGTGTTGAAGTGTGTGCTGGCGATAGTTTTTGGGGGGTCGCTCGTTGTTTGGCTGGCCGCTTATCCGCAGTCTGTATTGGGGGTGCTTCTGGCGTTTAGTGGGATTGAACTTGGTCGGGTTTGTCGGGATCAGAAGCGGATGGGTGATTTTTTGGCGATGATCGTCACGTCGGGAGCTTGCCTAGCGACGAACACGGCGATCGGGTTTGTCGTTGGCTGGATAGCGGCGTGGGTCGTCGTTCTTATTACTCTGAAGAAAAAAAGTTCGGACAGTTCGGTGTGATAATCCTGTTGTGTTTTTGTCGGATTCGGCGTAGCAGGGTTGAGAGGATGTATTCACGTTTTCTTGCTCTTGGAAAGCGCAAAACTCGCCGTTATGCCCGCGCGCATTGAGCGCCGATACGCTCCTTGTCGCACTCGCGGAAAGCGCTGTGCGCTATTCGCTGGCACGGATGCTGGCGGTTTGGAGAGCATCGGATGCGCGTACTTGTTACTGGTCATCGCGGCTACATTGGCGCGGTGGTTGCAAGCGTTTTGAAACATTCCCGGTTCGAGGTCGTCGGTCTGGACTGCGACCTTTACGGCCACTGCGACTTTGGTCGTGTGGCTGACGATATCCCCTCTTTCGATATTGACCTGCGCGAGATCGAATTCGCGGATTTGCTGTCTTTTGATGCGGTTGTTCATTTGGCTGCTCTTCCTGAGGATGATGAGGGGCAGATTGATCCGCATTTGATCGAGGATGTGAACCTTCACGCGACGATACGACTTGCTGAGTGTTGTGTGCAGGCGCAGGTGCCGCGGTTTGTTTTTGCCTCTACCTGTGCGGTGTATGGTCGTGATGGGGATGATGCCATTACTGAGGAAGCGACGCCGCATCCGATTACGACTTATGCTAAGACGAAGCTGGCGTGTGAGGAGGCTCTTTTGGGGCTTGTATCGGCGGGGTTGTCGCCGGTTTGTCTTCGGAACGGGACGGTTTATGGGGTCTCGCCTCGTATGCGGTTGGATACGGTCGTGAATGACTTCGTCGGATCTGCGGTTGCGCGGGATCGGATCGATATGCGGACTGAGGGTCGAGCTTGGCGTCCTTTTGTTCATGTCGAGGATGTTGCTCGGGCTTATGCTGCGGTTTTGACTGCGTCGGACACGGCGGTTTGCGGTCAGGTGTTTAACGTTGTTCGGTCTGATGAGAATTATCGCATTGTTGATGTTGGGGATGCGGTTGTTGACAATGTTCCGGGGTGTGTACGCTCTAAACCGACCGCTGTTTTTGACAAGCGAAGCTATCGGGTGGACGGGGGGAAACTGTCTTCGGCGCTTCCTAAACTGTCGATGCGGTGGACGCTTGATCGTGGGATTCGCCAGCTGCGGGATGCATTTTTGATTAACGGGCTGACACCGGGGGTTTGGCGCAGTGATCGTTTTCGGCGGATGCTTCGGTTGCAGTCGCAGATGGAGCGGGGTTTGCTCGATTCTACCCTTCGACAGACTGCGTCTCCTGTTTTTTCTGAGGTGTAGAGGCGTAGATCGTCTTGGGTTCACCGGCTGGAAGCCGGTGCCACACTTTGTGCTGCTAGGGGCGTGATTGTGCCCAGAGTTCTTCTGGCATCAGGGTTGGTTTTCCGTCTTTTCCTACGCAAGCCAGGGTTGAGGATGCTTCGCAGGTTTTGGTGCCTTCTCTCTCAATGATGTAGGTGTGGTCTACTCTTGTTCGAGTGATGCGGGCGACGGTGACGGTCACGTCTACCATGTCATCGTACTTGATGGGTCTGATATATTTCACGGCTGCTTTGTAGACTACGAACATTGTGCCGGATGCTTCTAGGTCTCGGTAGCGGAAACCCTTGTTTCTTAGCAATTCTGTTCTGGCATGTTCGAAGTACTCCCAATACTTGGCGTGGTGGAGGTATCCCTGGGCGTCGCACTCGGCGTAACGGACTCTGAATTCGCAGGTACAGGCCTCGCCTGGTTGTGGGAGGATTTTTCTTTTCATGAGAGTTCCCGTTTTGGCTAATCTGCTGGATGCGTCAATATGTTGCGATCTTGCATCGGGAATGTTTCGAGAATTCTCAAATCGGTCATAGCGTAGCGTGAGGGGACTCTCTGGCGCGGTCGGGGAGAGATCTGGCTGGGCGTAATAGGGGCGGTTTCCGGGCTGGGGGGTCTGAATATGGGTGGATTTGGGTGGATCGGACTTGAAATATTTTACAGGGTGGGATATACAGACGTATTCGCCCTGCGTGGGCGACCCCAGTAGCCCTTGACGGGTGATGTCCACGAGTGTGGACCCGACCTAGTGCCCCGCGTTTTGTGCCTCCCAGCGGCGAACCGGGCGACCGTTTGCTGTTTTTCGTGAACGGTTTGGACGCTGGGATTGTCAGCGGTATTTGTCGGCGAGTTTCGCCGACGCAGACGAATTGAATACGGAGACCAGCCTTGAGCATCCTTACGAAAGTCTTCACGGTGCTGCTAGTCGTTTTCAGCATTGCTTTTTCGACGATGGCGGTGTCGAGTGTTGCGCAGACTACGAATTGGCGTGAGACGGCGACGAAGTATGAAGAAAACGCTCGAATCGCGGATACTAATCTTCGGAACATGATCGCTGCTGGTGCTGCGCAAGAGGCAACGGCTCGCGAGACGATCGACGGGTACCTTACACGGATTGGTCAGCTCGAAGAAGACCTTCAGAAGAATGGGGCTGAGGTCGCTCGACTTCGCTCTGGACTGGCTGGGGCTGAGTCTGAAAAAAGTAGCACGGTGGCGATGAACCGAGCGCTTCTCTCTCAACTTGAAATGGCGCGAGGGGCTGAGGCTGAGTATCGTGGTCAGCGGGAGCGACTGGACCGGGATAACATCGATCTTCAACAGCGTAACATCGATCTTAATGCTCGGGTGAATGAGCTTACATCTACCGTGACGGTGATGAACGAACAGCGTCGTCAGTTTGAACAACAGATCAACGTACTTCGCAAGGCTAACGAGAAGATGTCGATGGCGAATGGTCGTGCGCCGTCGAGTGTCGAAAATGCTGCGGGTCGGGGTCTTCGTAACATTCAAGCTTTGACGCCAGCCAGTGCGAGCGCGATCAACGGAAAGATTCTTGCTGTATCTGGGAACCTTGTGACGCTGAGCGTTGGTACGGCTGACGGGGTGACGGAGGATATGGTTTTTATCATCAAACGTGGGGGCGACTACGTTGGCGAAGTGAAGATCAACGCTGTGAACCCGAACGAATGTGCTGGACGAATTAGACTTTCTTCCAGCTCGCCACAGATTGGCGACCAGGTAACGGACCTTGTTGCGATGAGCGGTAATTAGACGTGAATTTCGATGGTGGTCTCTGGTTGAGATTGTCGGTCGGTTTTACATTAGTCCTGTGAGTACGATATGAGCGAACGCCCAGCTGACGGTTATCCTGATCACAACGTGTATACTGCATTATTGATACTCGCTGTGATTGTCGTTGCGGGGGCGACGATTTATCTTGCGATCCGAAACCAGCAACTCTTTGGATCGATGAACCCGTTCTCTGGGGCCTAATTTTTTTTCTTTCGCTTCGCCGTGATTGACTTCTTTGAGTCGAAGAATCGGCGATTGATAGTTTAGATTGATTCGTTGAGGCGGCGTTTTTTTGCGACCGCTATCCTTTCGCCGGAGACTGGCTCTGTGATTTTCGATTCCCTACTTGGCATGTTCAGCGTCGATATGGGGATCGACCTTGGGACTTGCAATACGCTCGTCTGCGTCAAGGGTGAGGGGATTGTTCTCAATGAGCCGTCTGTTGTTGCGGTTCGCAAGGGGACGAATCAGGTTCTTCGCAACGGGACTGCCGTTGGGACTGTCGCGAAAGAGATGCTTGGGCGTACGCCTGGGTCTATTAGCGCCATTCGGCCACTCAAGGACGGGGTCATCGCGGATTTCGACATCACCGAGGCGATGCTTGCTTACTTCATTCACAAAGTTCATAAACGAAGCAGCCTTGTACGTCCGCGAGTTGTCATTGCTGTCCCTTCCGGAATTACTGCCGTTGAAAAACGTGCGGTTTATAACTCGGCGGAGCGGGCGGGGGCGCGACGGGTTTATCTTGTCGATGAGCCGATGGCTGCGGGGATTGGGGCTGGTCTTCCTATAGGGGAAGCGACTGCTTCTATGATAGTCGATATTGGCGGTGGTACTACCGAAGTTGCGATTATGACACTTGCGGACATTGCTGTTGTTCAGAGCGTTCGCGTTGCTGGCGATGAGATGGATGCGGCGGTCATTAACTACATGCGTCGTAAGCACGACCTGATGATTGGTTGGCAAACTGCGGAGTCGATTAAGATTGAGCTGGGCGTTGCTGGCGATGCTGAGCATGAAGTGTGTCGTATTGTTCGCGGGCGAGACGTTGTAACGGGTCTTCCTCGACAGACCGAGATTGATAGTAGCGAAGTTCGCATTGCGCTTACGGAACCAATCAACGCTATTACTGCTTGCGTTTTGCGGACGCTTGAGAACGCCGAGCCGGAGCTTGCTGCGGATCTTGTGGATAACGGGATTCACCTTGCTGGGGGCGCATCGCTAGTACGCGGTCTTGATAGCGCGATCGCGGCTGCGACTGGACTTGACGCCCGGTTGGTTGATGATCCGCTTAGTTGTGTCGCGCGTGGTACAAGCGTTTATCTTGAGAACTTGGCGACTTGGAAAGATACGATGGAGTCGGACTCGGACATTTATTGATCTTTTTCCTGCTGAGAAATTGAGTCACCGCCGGGCGGCGCAAATCACCCCCCTTACTTGAGACGCTGAGAACCAACCTTGGGACGACGGAGACGAAAATCGAAGTGGTCGCCGACGGGATTCGCTTTGACAGTGGTTGTTGCGGGTACTGCGATCGCTATTCTTGTACCTAGGTCGTGGACGGATTCTCTTTTCCATTTCTCTCAGGTGATCGTTCCAATGCAAGATGCTGCATCTGGGACAGTTGCCGCTGTGTCGGATCGTTTGCAACCTCTTTCGGGGACTGTTCCGCAGGAAGATTACGAGGCGCTCGCGCGAACGCAATCGGCGATGGAACATCGAACGGCTGCGCTTGCCTTGCGGACAGCGGATCTTGAAAAACAGGTTGAAGTGCTGACGGCGACGCGGATGCGGAATGTTGACGGTGGGCGGATTGGTGCTCGGGGGCGATTGATTCCGGCGCGGGTTCTGACTGACGACCTTTTGCCCTGGCGGTCTTCGCAACTTATCACGGCTGGGAGTCGTAACGGTTCGCGCGAGGGTGCGGCGGTGATGTCAAATTTTTTCTCGATCGAGACAGTTGATGTCGAGGGCCTTCATCCTGGTCTGGCGATTGTGTTGGGTGAGATTTATCTTGGCGTGGTGGATCAGGCGAGTCTTCATACCTCGAGGGTTCGACTGGTGACTGATCCTGCGACGGAGATGAAAGTGCGGATTGGTCGAGCTTCGGATGATGGGTTTTTGGTGGTGGAGCGTTATTTCTGGATGGTTGGGCTCGGCGGGGGTTTGATGGAGATCGGTGATGTTGAAGCCCGCGCGGTGACTGAGGGTACGGTCGCCGTTGGGGACTGGGTTTTGTCTGATCCGCTTGATCCGGCGCTTCCGTCGGCGCTTGTGATCGGGCAGATTTCTCAGATCGATAAGGACCGGAAGAATCCTCTGTTTGCTGTGCTGACGGTTGAGCTGGCTGTCCCGCTTGAGAAAATCGAGCGAGTCTATGTTTATGATCCAACAGAAACGACTGAAACGTCGGCGAGTGCCGGTCCTTGACACTTCTCGTTGAGTCGACTCTCGTTTGGGGCGAATGCGTCGGACGAGCCTGATTCCCATGTCTTCTATTGATTCTGTCAGTTCGAGCCGCGCTGCGACCGAATCTTCGACTCTGCCGGTCTTTTTGATTGCCTTCTTGACGCTTGTCGGGGGACTCGTTCGGTTCTGGGCGCTTGGGGGTCGTGATTTTTGGTTTGATGAGAGCTGCACGTATCTTTACGTTCATTATTTGTTTGATTGGCCTTTCGGGTCTAGTTTTTTTGTTGAGAGTACCAACACGCCCTACTATTTTTTGCTGCGAGCTTGGAGTACCATTTTCGGAGAGACAGAGGCGGGTTATCGATCGTTTTCTGCGCTATGTGCGACGCTGACGATTCCTGTTGTTGGGGCGATCGCTTGGCGGTTGCGTGGTGCATTGGCGGGGATTTTTGCGGCCATTCTCGTGGCGGTTCATCCGCTTCATATCTATTATTCGCGCGAGGCGAGGGCTTATGCGCTTTGGTGCTTGCTTCTTTCTTGTTCGCTTTACTCATTGGTTGAAGCAACGAAGACGGGTCGGCGGCGGTGGTGGGTTGCTTTTGGATTTGTGACGCTCTTGTCACTGCCTACGCATTACTTTTCGGTTTACTTTTTGGCGGGGAGTTCTGCTTGCGTGTTTCTTTCGGCGGATTGGCGGAAGACGGGCGTTCGGTGGGCGGTAACTGCTGGCGTCGTTGCCTTGGGGTTTGTTCCTTGGTTGCTTGTTGCGGTGTTGCCGGCTGCGTCTTTGGGCGGGGCGAAGTGGGTTGCTCCTGGGTTTGACGCATTGACTGCAATACCGCATTCGCTTTGGGCTATGCTTCCTTGTGGCGCTTACCCGGGGCACCTTCGGGGGTTGTCTGTTGCTTCTGCTGAAACGGCGTTTCAGTCATCGTGGCTTGTTGTATTGTCGCGGGTTGTTCCTGCGTTGTTGCTCATTGTGATTGGTGCGGTTTTGATGTTGCGCAAGTCGGTCGCGAAGAATGGGGCTGGGCGGCGGAACACCGTATTCCTACTTGGAGTTTCTGTTGGTCCGCTTTTGCTTGCCTGGTTGTATGCGGTGGTGGTTTCTCCGAACTATCTGGTGGGTCGTTATGACCTTGTTGCTTGGCCTGGGGTTGTTGTCTTGATTGCGATTGTGTTGAATGATCTTGCATTGGCGACTCGCAAGGGGTTTACGCTTTCGTTGATCGCTGGCGCTGTTCTTGTTGGTTGCAGCGCGGTGCCGCTCGTGCGGATGCAGGCGGCGCCTTCGGGTAAGAGTTTGTATCGACTTCGTGCTGAGGGGATTGCTGCTCTTGCGGGGAGTGACGATTTGGTGATTACGTTTTCGTATGATCGGGATGCGATGTTGTATTATTTGCATCGTGCGGGGTGCGATGCGACTTTGCGGAGTTATCCTGGTTGGCTTGATACTCAGATTGGATGGATTGACTCTGAGGCGGATCTTGCGGGAGATCGGGAGGGGGCGGCGGTTAGGGATGCGAAGGATCTTGCTGTGATGGTATCGGGGCGGATTTCTGATGGGGATCTGGTTTTCTTGGTGACTGATTCGTCTGATCCTGAGGGTCAGGGACCGCGCTCTTTGCTGGGATCGAATCTGATCACGTCATTGCGAGAGGCTGGGCTTGTGACGGTCGAGGCGGATCGGGAGATGCTGATTTATGAGATTAGGCGCGGGGGTTGAGTGCTTCTTTGGTCTTGAATTGTTGACGCCATTGGGTGTGAGTTGCTATGATCGGGGGGTTCTTATTGTCTTTTCCGCCTCTTGACTGAAATTGCGATTATCCATGCGACGTGCCATCCGTTCTGACCATCCCGACAATCATCGAAACGACGACCGCCTGCCTCAGGGGTTGACCTCGTCCATGCGCGACGGGGCTGAGCGTCCTGCGGAGCGGGCGATTCTTGCCGCAGTGATTCTTCCTTGGAGTCGGGTAGATATGAGTGACCCGTTGGCGGAGCTTGCGGCACTGGCGAAAGCTGCGGGGACCGAGGTTGTTGATTCGATGGTGCAGAAGCGGACGACGATGTCTCCGAAGTCTGCGATGGGGAAGGGACGATTGGAGGAGTTGGGGCAGCGTGTCAGCGATGCTGAGGCGAGCGTCGTGATATTTGATAACGACCTAACGCCTCGACAGATTCGTGGGATCGAGACTGCGGCGCAGTGTAAGGTTATCGATCGAAGCGAATTAATTCTGGATATTTTTGCCTCGCGGGCGAAGACGCATGAGGCGCAACTTCAGGTTGAGCTTGCGCAACTGGAATATACGGCTCCTCGGATTCGTGGGATGTGGACGCATCTTGAGCGAATTGCCGGGGCTGGTGGTGCGACGGGGGCTGGGGCTGTTGGTGGTGTTGGGACGCGAGGTCCAGGTGAACGGCAAATTGAGCTTGACCGGCGGATCGTTCGGACTCGCATTAGCCAATTGAAACAACGCATCGCGGAGATCGATCAGCGGAAGCAGCGCGAGGTGAAGTCGCGCGGGGATCGGTTTACGGCGTCGCTTGTGGGGTATACGAATTCGGGGAAGAGCACCCTCTTGAAAAAGCTGACAGGGACTGACGTATTTACTGCTGATATGCTTTTTGCGACGCTGGATACGAAGACTGTTCGGTGGGATCTTGGTGAGGGGCGTTCGGTGTTGCTGTCGGATACGGTTGGATTTATTCGGGACCTTCCGCATCATCTTGTGGCATCGTTTCGGGCGACGCTAGAAGAAACGATTCATGCTGATCTCTTGGTACATGTTGTTGACGCGTCTTCGCCTTATGCGTGGTCGCAGATGGAGGCGGTTGACGAAGTTCTTGATAGCTTGGGTTGCGACGAGACGCCGCGATTGATGCTACTGAACAAGATGGATGTGGCTAACGACACTGAGCTGACTGAATTGTTGACTCGGCATCGTAGCGATGCACTTAAGATTTCTGCGCTGACGGGGGACGGTTTGGACACGGTTGTTTCGGTGGTGGCTGAGCGTTCTGCTGGTAACGCGGTTGAAGCTGTTGTCCATTTGCCGCACTCTGCGGGAAAACTGCAGGCTGAATTTACGCTGTTGGCGGAGGTTCGTGAGCGCGAGTTTACTGACGATGGGGTACGTATGTCTATTCGAATGAACCGATCGCAGTTCGAGCAATTGCGTGGTCGGCATCCAGAAATGACGATCGTTTCGCTGACAGGTGAGGATGACGGATCGGGCAATGATTAGTCTGTTGTCGCTTCGAGCAGCGCGAGGACTCGCGTTGGCGATGTCTTTTTCTTGTGGGTTGGCGCTTGCTGGGGGCGGTGAGCAGAAGACCATTTCTGTAACGGTCGAGACGCGGACGGGCGGTTCTCTAACTGGTCTGGTGGTTGATCATAATGACCATGGGCTGGTGATCGTTAGCGAGAGGGTTCCTTACGTTTTTGCCTGGCGAGAGCTGGTTGGGGGAAGCGCCTATCAAGCGAAAAAACAACTTCTTGAGCTAGGCAAGGGCGGCGCTTCTAAGCTTGGTGGTCTGGATCATTTCGAATTGGGGAGACTTGCGCTTGATTTGGATCGGGCTGACATCGCTGCTGCCGAGTTTCGGATGGCAACGGACCGGAAGGGTTCCCTTCGGAAACGGGTTGATGCCGCTTGGAAGAAGTACAATGCTTCTATTCAGGCGCGGCGGGCGGTGAAGGATCACGCTTCGGGTGCGAAGCTCTTGTCTTCGGGAGAGACTGCTAATCAGGATGGGACTCTTGCGGCGCTTCCTGATGACGACGTCCGGGCGAAGGTTTATCAGTCCTATCTCACGTTTGGTGAGAAGGTTCGTGAGACGCTGGGCAAGGACATTCAACTGCTTGAAACGGATCACTTTTTGATTTGGACAGACTGGCGGAAACCGGACCATGCGGAGCTGATCGAACTTTGCGAGGCGATGTATCGATCGGTTTGTGATCAGTTTGGTCTTGATGTGACGGGGTCGATTTTTTTGAGTAAGTGTCCGGTTTTTAGTTTTCAAAAGAAGGCGCGGTTTCAACAATTCGCGCAGAAGTTTGACGGATATGGCGGGAAGGACTCGGTTGGGTATACGCGTTCGATTGAGAAGAATGGGCATGTTCATGTCGCGATTGTTCGCCAGGGGGACTCGGCGCTTGATCGGGATCGATTTGCTTGCACGCTGGTTCACGAGGGAACGCATGCGGTTATTCATCGGTTGTTTTCGTCGACGTTGATTCCGCACTGGGTGAACGAGGGTTATGCGGAATTGGTTTCTCAGCGGGTGCTGGGGGATCGGTGTGTGGCGCTTGGAAACGCTGAGCTTCTTGCTCGGGACTATGTGCGTTACGACTGGCCTATCCGTGGGCTTCTTGGGTCTTCGGGGCCTATCGAGGTTCATCAGTATCCGACAGCTCATAGCGTGGTCGCGCATCTGGAGGGGTTGGACGCGATGAAGTTTAGGGTTTTTGTGGGTGGGCTTAAGGCTGGGAATGACATTCCGACTGCCCTTGGGCTTGCTTATGACGGGATGACACTTGCCGGACTTGAGGACGGATGGCGGGCGTGGGTTCGTGGGCGTGAGGCGGGGCGATCCGGGCCACGGTCGGGGGGCAAAACTGCCGATAACTAATGCGTACGCGCTGCCGCAGGGGCGGTGCTGTAAACGCGAGTTCGGATTTTTCAGCGGCGATCATGCAGAGTAAGGCGAAACGATTGTTATTCAACGCGATCCGGATCGGGATTTGTGTTGGTGCGCTCTGGATCGTGGGTCGCGGCGTGACGCTGCGCGACAACGTTACGCTTGTTGATGGGACTTCTCTTTCCGGGACGGTTCGCGTTGTCGGGGAGAGTGTTGATCTTGTGACGACGGATGGTGACCGTCGAACCCTTGCGGCCGAGGAAGTGGCTCGCGATAAGGACGGGGCTTTTCGAATTAGTTTTGGGATTGCGACCGCTTGGGGGGATAGCCACAAGAGTTTCCTTCTGCTTGCGCTTGCGCTTCATTTCCCGGTAGTTTTTCCGCAGGCCCTTCGTTTTCAGTGGCTTCTGGCTGCGCAGAATATAACCGTTGGGTATTGGGAGTGTGTGAAGCTTTCGTTTGCGGGGAATTTTTTGAATTTTGCGACGCCGCTGGGGTCGCATGCTGGTGACGCGTTTAAGGCCTACTTTGCGTCTCTGCATACGGAGCATAAGACCGAAGCGGTGACGACTGTCGTCCTTGATCGGATTATTGGTCTGGGTACTTTGCTGCTTGTGGCTACGCTTATCATTACGTTTGGACCTAGTGGGGAACAGCTTTCGCTTCTCCGGCCTTACCTGTTGATTCCGATGGGGATTGGTGTTTTTGGCGGGGCGTTTTATCTTTCGCCACTGTTTCGAATGATCAAGCTTCCGCCATCGGTCCTATCACGGATTCCGATGATCGATCATCTTCGGCGTATGGACCGGGCGGCGCGGACTCTTGCGGGACATTTGCCCGTCGTATTCGGGGCTGTCTTCCTTACTGTTGCGCTTCAGGCGCTGGCGCTTTTAGCGTATTTTGCGGTTGCGGTTGCGGTGATGATGGACGCGCACTTTGGCAACATACTTGAGTATTTTACTTATTATTATACGGGCACGATCGTCCAGGCACTTCCTGGTCCGCCGCAGGGATTGGGTACCGTTGAGCTTGCCTATCGGTTTTTCTTTGCTCCTTACGGGAGTGCGTCGCAAATAGTTTGCATGGCGCTTTCGATTCGAATCGTTGTCTTGGTTTGCGCTGTTCCTGGTTTGCTAGTGACGTTGAGCGGTTCCTATCGCCCGAAGGCTGAGGGGTTGGAGGCGATCGAACACGAGATGGACGGCGACAGTGTTATGGGTCTACCTGTGGATCAGCAGCTCGCTACCACCTAGCGGAATTGCGCTCCGCGCGACCTGTCTCACCCCCCTCTTCTGCCCTCGAGTGACTCACTCTCTTAAGGTTGCGCTCTCTACTCATCCCCTCGTCTTGTCGAAATCCGTTATCGGGTGGGCGTGGGCGCTGATCTGTGATGCGACGCCATTATCGGCGTCGGATCGTGCTATCAAGTGAGGTCGATTGCGTTCCGAACATCTATTTCGATGGTCTGCGCGCTGAGTCGCGGGCCCGTGGATGGTTAGGTCGGGCGCTATCACAGACAGCATTGGACGTAATGACGGAAACACAGATTCCAACTGAACATGTCGAGGAGTTTCTGGAGGCGGTTTGCTCTCGGGAATCGTCTGCTGAGTTGCACTTTGAACGCGCGGATGGGGAACTCGTAGTTGCTCGGGTTCGACTCTTGATGTTTAGCGAAAATGAGCTTCTGGCTGATCGCCCTGTGTACGCGGACCACGGCCATAAGATTCCGTCGGGTCGCCCTATTAAGGTTCATGTTGCGATTCGTGGGAGTCGGTACGAGTTCGAGAGTTTCATTGAGTCTGAATTTCGGCGGGCGCCTGGGCAGACGCCTTGGACTGGTCCAGGGATAGTTCTTCGCAGACCCATGTCGGTCGCGCCCTCCCAACGACGTGCGAATGTTCGGGTTTCTGTTGTGGGTTGTGATCCGATCCAAGTGATTAGCGCGAAACCCTGCGCATCGGGCGTTTCGGCCTGTGCGTTGGAGGGTCCGGTTTACCATGGGTGGATGGTCGACCTTTCTGCGGGGGGACTTTCGATGGTCCTTGATCGAGAGTCGGCACGAGTCGTTCAGCGAGGCGATCATTTATTTATGACTTTCTGTCTGCCAGACGTTTGCGGTGCGTTCAACCTTTATGCGTCGGTTCGACATGTACGCGAAGTCGCTGAGGGAGAATCGATTCGCCTGGCGGCTGCTTTTTGCACTTGGGACGGTGGTCATCTCCGAACCGATCAGCAGCGTATTGCGCATTTTGTGGCGGAGCGTGAGCGGGTGATGCTCAAACGGCGTCGATAGAGGATCTAGTTGCTACGGCAATGGCGTTCATTTTTTTGTGGTAGGAATACGGCATGGCGACCACGGAAGCACTTATTCGAGACCAACAGGATCAGATTCTCCGGGGGTCGATCCGCGAACAGCGCCACCTAGTCTTGACACATAACGGTCCTTCGGGATGGCGTACTTTTAAGGCGTCGTTCATCGCTGGTTGTGAGCGTTCTGGGCAGCTTACGGTACGTGCGTTGTCACCGAATGGGGCGGACCCCGCTAGTCTTCCACAGCTTGGCGACACGCTTGGCGGGACTTTTCGCATGGGTCATAAGAAGTGCATGTTCTGCACGGAGTTGCTATCGTCGAGCGGGGGAGATGGCGAGACGACTTTGGTCGTGAAGTGGCCTGCTCAGGTTCAGCAACTGCGGCGGCGTGCTTACGAACGGGCTGCGCCTGCGCGTGATCAGGTTGTGGCGGTTCGATTTTGGTGCGATTCGGACGAGTCGGAGGCGGCGAGCGATGCTCGGACTGTTCGGCACGGTCAACTCGAAGATCTGTCTTGCGGGGGAATTCGGATTAAGGTCGCCAATGCGACCGACCTGCGGATGGAAGCGTCGTACAAGTGCGTCTTTGCCGCTCGACAAGGGAAGCCGTCGGTTCTTGTTGAAGGGATTCTTCGTCACCGGGAGGCTGTCGAACACGGTC
>JAJDDZ010000344.1 GCA_029260025.1 Phycisphaerae bacterium
AAAGGTACATGAAAAGCGTTGTTTTTTCATGCGCGCTAAGCCATCCCTGTGTCACGGCCGTGGCCAGATGGGCTGCTTAGCGACGCTTGCCTTGGCGGGTTGGCTAGCTGGGACTCGTCTGGCCACCTTTATGGGCACACCGGTTAGTTCGCCCACGGTCAATCACGTCAGATCGGTTTCCGCAACTTCACTTTGAATCCGATTAGCCTTCGAGAGATCGTCTCTTGTAGGCAGGACATCGGTATGCGCATTACAAGAAAAGGAGAAGGAACATGTTACGCACGAGCACGAAGGTTGCGTTGGGCCTAGCAACTCTGATCTTGCCCGTTCTATTTGGTTGTCCGACGACGGTCCCTGACGGAGGTGGGAGTGATCCACCGCCAAACAGGTGCCTCGATGTCGATTGCGATGACGGCGATCCCTGTACGACTGATGCTTGCGCCAGCCTAACGGGAAGCTGCGTCAACATACCGCTCCTGTGCAACTTCGGCGGAACCTGCATCAGTGGCGAATGCGTGGGCCCATGCGATGGCGTCGACTGTGACGACAGGACCGAGTGCACGGTAGATTCGTGTAACCCGGTGACCGGTTCTTGCAGTCACACCGCGATCGAGTGCGGTGACGGCGAACGCTGCGATCCGACAACCGGCCTTTGCGCGCTATCGTGTGGAACAGATGCAGACTGTAATGATGGTAGTTCCCACAACGGGGTAGAAGCATGTGATATCGACAGCGGAACATGTGTAGGCGGAGCCCCTCCTCTGGACAGCGATAATGATGGCGTCGTAGATCATCTTGACAACTGTCCTTATCACCCCAACATGGCACAAGGGGACTTAGATAATGACGGCATCGGAGATGCATGTGACTCAACAATTGACGATTGTCTACCCGAACGCGACCATACCAGATGCTTCAGTGGTAATGTCTACTGGTTTAACAGTTGTGACGAATTAACCTTTGAAGTAGCGGACTACTGTGGGGTTGGCGAAATATGCACCGATGTATCCTGCACACCACGACCCGATGACTGCTTACCCAATCACAGCTACAAACAATGTTTCGACGGTGACGTCTACTGGTATAATAATTGCAACATTAAGACAGACTTAGCAGAAAAATGTGCAAATGATGAAATATGCAGGAACGCACTTTGTGAACCAGAACGAGATGAATGTCTACCTAACCACGACTACACTAAATGTGATGATGGCAAAGTCTTTTGGTTCAATAATTGTGATGAAAGAACAGACTTAGTTGAAAACTGCGCAGATTATTGCATAGATTCCTCTTGTGTTGATTGCAAATTTGATAATGACTGTGATGATGGTTTAGTTTGCAATGGTACAGAAACTTGCGACGCCCTAACCTCCACATGTCAACCAGGAACTCCCCGTTGCACAGAAAATGGATTACGATGCGTCGAACCTCATACTAATGGTTGTGCAGGAGAAAAATGTTCCTCTTGCCCACAAGGCCAAACCCCTGTTGAAAATAATTGCCAAACCTTTGCAGGATACAGAAATTTAGGTTTTCAAGAAATACACGGCGAACTTTTCCTCAGTGTCAACTCTGCATGCAGTAATGGTAATTACGTTGAAGTAGGAAGTTTCTTAGACTACGATTTCAACCGAATTCGCCTTTGTTCAGGCCACACATCAACAGACCCCAGATACGTAACTAACGCATATTTTACCTCAGAAGATTCCTGCCCCACAGGACTTAGTAACGGCTCATTTAGTACATTGCATGCCACTATAACTCTTTGCGTAGAAAGGACCCATCTAGACAATCTAGGATTTGCGCTCGCAGTAACGGACATCACTCTGACAGAATCTTGTCCAAACAATGGATACGAAGCAGTGAGTGGAACAGTAAACGTCAGGGATGCCGGAAGGTGTATGACCTTCTGTACATTGAGAGGATATGTAGATTAGACTTTGGTAAAACGAATCGTGTGATGCTTCTCCCTACGGCGATCCGTGGTGAGCCATGCTTGGAACGTGACGCCTCGCAGATCGCTTCAAGCTTTATCAATCCCACTTGGCTCGTAGAGGGCATGCAAAAACCAATCGTCAGGATCACTCTTGAAAGCGGCAACGTCAACGTCCTCACTCCGAACGTTCGAGTCGAAGTTCGTGATTATGATATCATCGAAGGGATCGGGAAGCACAAGCAACTCTGGGCGGGCGAGCAGGGTGGAGCCTGCCTCCGCTACTTTGCGTTCTCCAAAGGCAGTCAAGACGCCCTCGACTCTGTCGTCGATAATCTGGAGCGCTTCCGCGATAATCTTGGGTTTTACGCTGGCATCCTAGCGACTGTGACGCCTGATTCGTCCCCCGACGGCCTGCAAGTGATGACGATCAATAACATCGACTTCTATTTCGAGGTCGGTAGCGGCAAGCATGACGGCTGGCGACGAACGATCGGCCACGGAGGGTCGAAGGCTTCGTGATAATTGAACTGACGCTCGGGTTTCTAGAGCCAACAAAGGGACTGCGGCGGTTCGTGGAAAGCGAGGCCTTCAGTCGTGGCACCGTCATCGAGGCAGATAGCGTCTTCCCGTCACGAATTGAAACGTACACTTATTATGACAACGACGAACACAGACGGGACGTCCATTTCAGCAACCACGCCGGAACCTAGTCCGACCATTCCGAGTCGTGGCAACCGATTCTTGATGATCCGAGTAAAGTCGTATCGGTTGGGTTCCGGAAGACATGCGCGCGTCGCAAGAGCTTCGAAGGAAAGAAGCTAAGAGAGATCGGTTGCTTTCTTCGAGACTACTACGACACGGTGCTTTACGATCCGCAATTCAGGCAGGTAGTCACGGATTGAAGTTCCTCGCCGAGCCCTGTCCGTTGGACAATGTGCAGGCTGGCAGCTTGAGGGATGCTCACGTCCCTCCATCTACGCTATATGGCTGCATCGGAAAGCGTAGCGATTCTTGCGTTCGACGCCTAGGGCGCCTGCGTCGGCCCAATTGCGGTTTCTGCCGGTAGAGCGAACAGTTGCACAACCGGAAAGTGTGGAAACCGTGAAGACCCAGACCAGCGCCGGAAAAGCTCAGTTTAACAAAGCTCCGCTCCTCACCGCTTTCCGTGATATGTTTGCACTCCATGCGCATCAATCAGGCGTGTCATACTCGTCACGATCAACGACGCGGAGGAGAACAGCTGGGTGTACGAAACTTTCTCCCCTCAAATGGCCCAAGTCGGCGCCTGGATTGGATTCTATCAGGACCTAGAAGGTTCTGGATTCTCCGAACCGCGTGGTGGCTGGAAGTGGATAAGCGGCGAGCCGATTACCTTTACGGGATGGACCGGCCAGGAGCCAAACAATCAGGGTGGCGCTGAGGACTGGGCCACACTTGAGCTATCAAACGGTTGTTGTGAGTGGAACGATCTTGGACCAACCAGTGGCGGATTTCCCGAAGGCGGCGTTCCGGGAATCAGTGAACGTGACCTTGCTCCGCCAATCTAGGCCAACGGACGGACTCAGGCTCAGGCTCAGCCTCCGGCGAATTACAAATGCCAGATGACGCTAACAAACAAACCGCGTAGGCGTAAACACCTGCGCGGTTTGTTCCGGCTCAGGGACCAACCCTGTGAGAGCTTACCCTAGGCCTTCCTATTGTCCCGTCAAGACACATTGTCACTTGCGTTCCGCCTCGTTCGTGTGTAGGTAAGAACAAGGTGATCAGGCAGCGGAAGAAGAATCTTGTCTTTGAACTCCGCCAAAAGGCGATCAGCGAAGTTTGTAGGAAGCAAAGTGGCCTTCGACACAACAACCGTAGCACGGTAGCATCGAACCATGACCACGAAGACCCAAATGCGAATCCTCCAGGAATTGCCCGAGGGAACACAAATCCACATTGAGCGAAGTGCGGATCGCTGGCGTGCGACAATCACCTACGGCGAATACAGCGAGACAATCGAGACGACTTCCCCATTCTCGTGCCTCAAGCAGGCGGCAAAGGCACTGAACAAGCACACGCAACATGTACCGACACTGAAAGCGGGTCAACGCCCTAAGAAACATGACGGAAACGATTAACGACCAGCGTCCCGATTGATCCGCCACGCTACTTCTGCGGCAGCTTTGGCCGATCGCCCGCATCGATCAGTTTGGCTCCGATGGTGAACTCTTTACCGACATGCTTCGGGCTATTCAGGTCGAAAACCAACATGTAGCTACCGATCGAGCCCTCTATGTAATGCTCTCTTGAGGGTCGAAAACTGATGATCGTCGACTGCCCGCGTTCCGTCTGTACGTACGGAACGGGGTTACCGAACACGTCGAGCAATCGAACTGTCCAAGCTTTGTCGAGACCGTCGAACTGCATGGTATAAAACGGCGGACACAGGCCCGCGCCACATCCTGGGCAACCTCCGGGCCATTTTACTTTGCAATTCTCGGGCAGGAAATCGATCAAACGGCACGGCCAGTGCCAGCAGATTAGCCCGAGACGCTCAATGTCGATGAACTTCACCGGGTGACAGAGTGTGGGGTTCAAGTCACAAAAATCAAAACAGTTCACGAATAATCCGCAAGGATCCGAATCTCCATCGTCGCCGGGGCCTATTCGAATCGTGGCCGGAATGAACTCCGGCTCGTCGAGGACGACGGAAGGGCAGACAACCCCCATCGACAGCGGATAGGGTCGGAACCCAACGGTGAATACGCCGCTGGCACCTGCAGAGACGTTCAGAATGAGCGTCCCAACATACTTGGCGTCTCCGCTATCGGTGCGGCAGTGGTCCTGACCGATAGCACCGAAATACATGTAGTCATCGGGGGCCGTCCTTACGCCGTCCGAGACATCGACACCGTTGAATACATAGTCCATTCGGGAATGGTCGATGAAAGCGCCGTCGCGCGCGGACGGGATGACCAAGGGGCTGAGCGTTCCGTCCCCGCTGGTGTAGCCCGCAGAGTCAATGCTTGCCTGAAAGGCTCGAAGCGGTGCCGGACCCCAATCGGAAACTCTAACTTCTAGCGTAACTCCGACTCCCCCGGCGGGGAGCGTGATCTCGTTATCGACGATCGTGTAGGATCCTGTGGAGGAGACCGGTCGTAACTCAATGACGATCCCGAAGGCCGGCGAGGCCGTGAACGATGCGAACGAAATTAAGATACAGCGAATTGATGTTCTCATGGCGAATTCTCCATCCTCTAGCGAACCGACGTTCTACAGTTATCAGATTTGACGCAGTAATGATATTCAACCGCACCTCGTGATGCAAGCAACAAACAAAGAGTGCCATACGCATGCATCGCGCCAATCCTGCCTTTGACTAACCTGGGAATTTGCCGCGCAGCACCAACCCTTGCTCCCCCACAAATCGCAATGCCGGTCGCAGCGTCAGCCATCTGGAATGTCCGATGCGCTCTTCCTGGGTGCGGATCGGATACCAGCGAGCTCGCCGTTCCTGACGAATGTACAAGGATGCGAACGAAGTGAGTTCCCGCTCCGAATGACTGTATCTGGAACCAACCCGTCAGAACTGAGGAACCGAAAACCTTATGTACTACCCACACGTATGTGTAGGCATGGCAACCAAGAACATTTCGATTACACAAGAGGCTTATGATCGACTTGCAACGCTGCGCAAAGGCAAGGAGAGCTTCTCTGAGATCATCAAACGCCTCACACACGCACGAAAGTTGATGCAGTTCGCAGGCATCCTTTCAAAGGAATCGGCGGACGAGTTAGAAAAAAACATAGCACGGCTGAGGGAAGTGCATAGCATGAACCTGAAGGAGCGCATAACGAGGCTACGCGAACAGTTGTCGTAACATGGTCTGCTTGGATACTTCGTTCGTGATCGATTTCTTCCGAGGAAAGCAAGAGGCGGTCGAATTTGCACAGACCCTCGCAACCGACAACGAGGTCGTCACAATAGCCGCTCCGACGCTGATGGAACTCGCAACGGGAACGGTTCTTGCCGAGTCAAGGCGAGAGAAAGAACAGCTGAATGCGTTTCTCTCCTCCATAACGGTTCTGCCGCTGGACAAGAAGGCGGCGATGCTTGCGGGCGAACTCAATGCGCTTTTGATCACCGGCGGTGAAATGATCGAGCCGATGGACGTCCAAATCGGAGGCATTGCAGCCACGAATAACCACCAACTAATCACGCGGAACGTGAAGCAATTTGGGCGAATCCCCGGACTTAACGTCAGAACCTACTAACGGAAGAGCTCACAATGCTATTGATCACTGAACAAGGCGAATCTTCTGTCCGTTCACTCCGCCGCTCGTTACACTTCTTGCTTCATTGGGCGACGTGACACTGCCAAGGCCAACACAAGGAACTTGCTTGTCTTGGATGTAGACTCGATTGATCTAGCTCCCTAGGATCACTGCGGGTGAGCATCGCTGATCGTCCAAGAGGATCAATCTTATGAAAAACCTCATGCGGCCTCGAACACTTGTTTACGGTACTTTGGTCGTTTCTTTCTGCATACTCATTTCGCTAACGTTCGCGCATGGCGACATCGGAGAAAGGGCCTCCTACCAAGACAACGACATCGTACACATGGCCGAACAGATTGAGCGGCTCGAAGCGCGCATCTCGACACTTGAGGCACGACTGGAACTTGCCGATCGGGGCACCGCTGCGCCATGGGATCTGGAGGGTGGTTTCAAACCTGACATGCGTTTACTTCAACGGATTACGCCTCTTACACGTTGGGAGAAGAAAGAGGTTCGGTCGCGAAAAAGTACCGGATCGAATGACGCGAATCTGCCATGAACCAGCACAAACTCGATTGGCAAGGTGTTTTGATCGGTATCCAGCCGAGAATACGGTTTCTCCGTTCCTTTAGTGAGCGGCACCACAGCTATCTTGGGTACTCCCTCCGGCTGCGCGGTACGATTGGTTCGACCGAGGGCGAGTTCCTCGTCGGAATCGGAAAAGTGGCACAAGCCAAACAAGCGTTCAAAATTGGTGACACGATTCAAGGTAGTTCAGAACCTGTCGCGGATTCGCGGGTCGAAGCCGTCTCGTACTACAAGACGGCCGGTCTCGAACTGGTAGACCGTGCACAAGAGACCGAAACATCCTCTTCACCATGGCACGGCACTCCACCTGAGCTCCCCGTCTACCAGGAGCGCGGTCACCGCCGACTAGCTTCAAGGACGTACGACACAAAATGCACGACGTGCATCTGGGGTTGCCGGATGCCCGTTGAGATGATCATTGACCAGTGGAACCCGCGAAAAAAGAGATACCGCTTCGAAACGTTTTGCTACGGACCCAAGTCGCGCACCTTCTACAAATCAGGTCCGACGCGAAAGGTTCCTGGCCGCAACAACATGACGTGGGAGGAAGAAGACTGGGTGGACGAAGACGCCACGTCAAACCGGTCCGCCCCTGAATGAAAACCTCTAGTGGTATCCTTGCCGTCAAAAACAGATTGCTGGCTCCCGTGCGACTTACGGATCCACGCCGACTCCCGGTCGGCCACCCGGACCACCATACCGATGCGCCGAGCCGCCGACGTTACTCACCGTGTACCACGGAACACTCACTGTTGTTAGACTGGGGGTCGAATCTATCCAGCAGACCCATGCAGACGCATCGACCTTGCACGGATACCAGAAGCGAGCGGCCCCGGCATTGATCGCTTGCAGACCATTGCCCATGTCAGTTTCCGGTGTTGGATCGGATTCATAGACTTCACCAAACCACTGCACCAGGGATGCTTCATTGTACCCACCGGGCCAAAGAGCTTCCGGGAAGTAACCGACCCACTGGTTGGCGTACCAAGCCCACCAATTGCCTTCGTAGTAAACCCAGCCCATGTAGCTCTCGGACCTGGGGTTGAGCGTCATGCCGGGCACGATACTTGAACTCCATTGCACCCAACCGCATCCGTTGTAGCAGCCGGGAACCCAGCCCGCCCAATGAAAGACGAACAGCTTCGCCGAGCCGTCACCGGATTCCTTCGTCCAGCCGATCTCTACGATGTTGCCGTTGCCCGTTCCACCCTGCACGGAAATCTCGAAAAGCGAGTGGATAGGGGCTGATGCTGATATTGCGGGGTTCTCTACTTTCGTAACGACACCACCCCCGTCGAACAATGGAATACTACCTCCGGCGCTGGCCCAAGCTCCCGCATAATTGTATGGGGCGTCAACGCCCGTACCCGAGAAATACGGACTCCCCTTCGGTGCCTTGAGCTCACGGGGGAACGGCAATTCTCCGTCCGGACAGAGCGATGTCGATTCGAGTGCGCCGCTGGCATCGATTGTCGTGAACTTACCATTTGGATTCCTAGGACCGGCTGGCTTTCGGTTCGGTGGCGTCGCCAGTTCTTTTGGCCGATCCCGGCACTCAAACACTCTTGTGTTCTGAGTCACAGTAACCTGCGCAGCCGCACTTGAGGCTATCGAGAAACTTGAAATCACCGCGGCGGATAATGTGAAAAGTGTGCCGAGTACTCCCTTGTGGTACATGGACATGGTCTCCTCCTTACTGTGTTTGGGAAATGCTTTCCAGATTTCGTGATCGTGTCTCAATACTCTTCGTATTTGAATCACACCAACGTATTTGTAGTGAGTACTGGCGGTTGGCTAAATCTTGCTCGATATCATGCTCAGTGTGAAACCGCCTACGTGTTTCGTCCAAGGAGAGTTTTTCGTACCAAGGAACAGACGATGACGATCCATTTCACCAAAATGCTTTCAACAATCCACGCAAAGCTAGCAACTACAATCGTATAATTCAAGTGAAATCTCTGGTCGATGATGAAGGTGCCATACGCATGCCGCGTGCCATCGCGACTACTTCATCGCGTCAAATCCTGCCTTAGTCGAACCCGAGCCTTGCCGCGCGGCCGGTTTCGTATTCGACACGTTCAATCTGCGCCAACCGTGTATTGGGTCAGGACATATGTCACCACCTAAAACAACAAACTAAAATCATCATAAACTTCATCAGGAGTTTTCCCATTTAGGCTTGTGTGTGGTCTAAAATGATTGTATTTCATTCTCCATAGACCTGGATCTTTATTACAATATTCAAATTCTCGTTTAAAAGTTTGAAATAATCTTTCAACCTTTCCAGTAGTTGTTGGGCTGTGGACAGCCCCCCTAATGTGTTGAATTCCTCTGAGTCTTAACTTTCTATCAAACTTCGAATGCTTGCTTTTCAGACCATATTGTGGCCCATTATCTGTTAAAATTTGTTTTGGTTTCCCATAAATTTTAATCAAATAATCAATTATTTTTATCACAACATCAGTTGTAACTTTATTTACGGGAACAAAAGCTAAACTCTTTCTAGAACAATCATCAATCACTGAAACAACCCATTTACACTCGACCTTTTGATCACTATGGTCAATCTGCCATAGTGAATTTGGATGTTTTCTTTGCCACCTGATGTATTTATTGCGTTTCTTTTTTCTCTTTGGGGAATTTGTTAATTTGTTTCTTTCAAGAATCCTCCTAACACTTGTCTCAGATATCTCATTAAAATAAAATTTCAGTTTGTTAGCACCCCAACCTGTTTTTCCCCTAAGTTTAATCACTCTTTTTTCAACATCCCTATTTATCTTGATATAGCTTTTTATTTGGTTTTCGTGATTTATCTTTCAGATCCCAACAATCATCTTCGTCCAATTTATTCATCCACCTTTTTAGTGTTCGAGTTGTTATTTCATAATTATATTTGACCATCAAGATTTTTCTGCATTGAGAATACGAATGTCCCTTTATTTTTAATCTGAAAAATTCTTTTCTAATTAATTCTTTTTTCATGTAAAATTCTTAATTTTACACACGAACTAATTTTTGGTTGCTAGTGACATATGTCCTGACTTAGCACAAATCTGCGCCAACCGAAACATTTAAGTATCATCGCGTCTCATTACTGTCATGGAAATCAAAGCGATCACACGCAAGTGGGGAAATTCGATTGCCGTCGTGATTCCCCGAGAGGTCATAGAGAGGCAGCACATCCGGGAGGATCAAGAAGTCGTCATCACAGTAGAGAAAGAGAGGCCGAAGGCTGGCGAATTCTTCGGCCTACTCAAGAATCGGTTCAAGGAGACCGCTCAAGAAATCAAGGACGAGGCAAAACGGGGTTGGGAAAGCGATGCTGATAGGAGCCAATGACATCGGGATTCTTCTTTGACAGCTACGCAGTAGTCGAACTTATTCAGGCGAGTCCCAACTACGAGTTGTACAAGGAAGAGCCAGTAACGATCACGCTGTTCAATCTGGCGGAGGTTTACTGGTTTGCTCTGCTCAGACTGGATTCAACAACGGCCTCGTTGATTTACGATCGGATCAGGCCATGTGTCGTGGAAGTTGACGACGCCACGTTGAAAGAGGCCATCAGCTTCCGTAAGACACATAAGAAGCGTGACCTATCATACACTGACTGCATCGGCTACATCTATGCAATACGGCACGGCCTGAAGTTCCTGACCGGCGACAAGGAGTTTGCGGATCTTCCGAATGTTGAGTTTGTGAAGTAGGTGCCCTCACGAAACGGGACATGACGCCAAGAGCCTGAGCGGCCCAACCGAAAGTTTTATAATGGCGCATGACGCGATTCGCGTATGACAGTCAAATCAGCTACAGCCACCCCGACCGCGTTCCCAGCACGAATCACCGAAAGACGGCTCGGCATATCGTCATTCACCAGCCTGAGCACATTCAATGATCTTGTTGATGCTCTTCCAGATGATCGTGCATCTCCCGGGTGCTCCAAGAAGGACGCCTGGCAGCTGCTTATCGTCGTAGCCGAACTCTCAGGCACCGATGGCCTTGTGTCGTACCACGACTTGTCTAGACACTTCGCAACGGTTCGATCGGACTTACCACAAGAGGCCGTTCTGGAACTGACGTCACTTCTTCTTGACACTGGGTTTCTCAATTGTGTGTAAGAAGGTATGCGACTGAAACGGCTCCTCACCGCAAGTCTCTTGTATTCCGCATGCGTTTTCCTTCGAAGATCGTCAAACGGAGCGCGACGCGAACAAAGCAAGTTCCCTTACCGAAACCTATTTAAAGACCTCATGCCTCATGAGACCATGATAACTAAACTAACCAAGGGACAGCAGATCACCATCCCCTCGCAGATCAGAAAGAAACTGAAGCTTCAGCCAGGTAGCCGGGTAGAAATCGAACTTCGCAAGAACGAGGCTGTGATCAGGCCGGTCGGATCGGATCTCGAAGTGTTCTTTGAGCAAGCAAGAAGCGTGAAAGCAAAACAGCATCTTACAGCCGAACAGATGGATCAACTCGTCGAAGATGAACTTCATTGATACGATTGTTCTCGTTCTGGCGTCCTACGAAAATCCCCGACAATTGCAATGTCAACAAGTGATTCGCGAAGGCGGCGTTATCAACACGCTTGTCCTGGCGGAGACGTTCACAGTGCTAGAAAGGGTCGTCGATCGGAAGGTCGCCCAGTCTGCAATCGCCTCCTTCTTACGGTCGAGTCTTGAGATTATCGATATAGACCCGTCGCTAATCTTTGCCGCTCTGAAGCAGTCGAAACGAGTCAGTTTACGCTTCTTCGATCTGATCCACTACATGACCGCGCTAGCAAACGAATGTGCCGCGGTCGTGAGCCTCGACAAGGATTTCGATGACCTTGAGCTGCCTAGGATCGAACCGTAAATCAACGTTAGGAGTGGGAAGCCAGCCACATCTCCGCGACGGGATTTCCCAGCTAGTTCCGCACCATGTGGCCAACCTTAAATGACAGCGAGAGCACGAGCCCAATCTGCTCATCTTCCCGCTCATCGACTCCTCGCTCCCAGGTCGAGAAGACTCCGTCGAGGATCCCATCTAGAGCCCACACTTCGTCCTCGGTTACTCTTCCCTTCTTCTCTTCTTCTCTTCTTGTTGTTTCTTCATTATTCATTTCACGCCCCCCTTTCATCTATTCAAAAAAGCCCTCATCAAAATCAAAAAACTTGAGGGCTTTCTCATCTGTGATCCCGAAGGATCAATCAGCTTTCGATTCGTCGATCAACTTTGACGCTTCTCGCTTCGTGCAGCCCGCAGGAATATCGATATTCAGCTGCTTCATAAAGCCAATTTGCCTCTCAGTTGCGGGCTCATCGCCATTTCCGTTTGCATGACCGTTCCCGTTTGAACGACCGTTCATCAGCCATCCGCAACGAGTGTCCTTACCTACTTGTTCAATGATCGCCGCGACGACTTCCGCATGCTTCACGACGGTGTTCACGCGCTCGTACACTTCAAGGTACTCCTCCACTCTTGCATATTTTTCTGTATCCATTTTTTTGTTTGTTCAACCTCCTTTCAATCAGGTCAGAGCCGTGTCGGCCCCAATCCACTTGGGGCCTTACCATCGGTAAGCCTGACCAATTCCGCAACGCGACCGTGCTTGGGGGCGCAGGGGTTTTTGGAGGAGTGGAAAGCGGAAACCCTAAATGCCTAGCCGAACCTGCGAGGCGGCTTTTACGTTTTTCAGGAAGTGGAGCGGCTAATTGTCGCCTATAGGCGACGCGATTAGACGTGAGCTCGGATTTCAGCAAGCGGCTTGAAGAGCCGTAGAATTACGTAGCAAGATCGCGGGAGTGGGTTTGATCGATAAACCTTCCGAGCGAAGTCGCTTGCGACTGACTAATCCTCCGCTTGAGTTGCGGATGATCAACGGAGTCAATTGTTGGAAGGCGGGTCGCCCATTTGTTGCTCTGAGACACAACCCTATCCGTTCTTGGAGCATGCCTTTGTGACACGATCTCGGGGTAAGAATCAGGACGAATCCGGCCGGTTGCGCTCGTTCAGAAGAAGCGACTCGCGTTCGACAATTGTATCATCCACCAAGATCGTGCAGCCGAGTGTCTCGCATAACACAGCCGCATCTTGCGTTCGACCAGCAGACCAAAGGAATTCGACGGCCTTATGTAAGCGGATTTCTTGGAGTCCTGCCGCAGCTGCGTTTCGCACTCCGGTCTCATCATCGGCAAGCGCCCGCCCCAGATGCTCTACTACATCTTCGCCACCAATTTCACCCAAGGATCGCGCGGCCTGTTCACGCACGCTCGGTTTAGCGTTCGACAATGAACGTGCGCAGTAGTTGGCTGCTTCAACGGTGTTTGAGTTACCCATAGCTTCCAATACACGGCATTGCGCTTCCGCCGGTGCTCCTGACAAGGCTTGACCACAGGAGTCAACTGCGTCCGCCGACCCAATCCTCCCCAGAGCCCTTAGCGCCGCAGTTCGAGTCTTTGCGTCCGCATGTTTCAAGAGACCCTGCAAGACCGGTACGCCACTCTCCTCACGAATTCCGCCAAGTGCGGCAATGCTCGCCAACCTAACCTCTTCATCTGAATCATTCGCAGCCACTGCCAAGTGTGGCACTGCTCTCTGGTCTGCATATGATCGGAGCAGTTTGACTGCCACGCGCCGCAAGAAGATGTCGTTATCGTCCAATAACATGATCATGGGTTCGATGATTCGAGATCGCGTGGAGGAGTCTTGGTTTGCGATCCAACGAAGAGAGTCCATGCTAGTGGAACGAATCACCTTTTCTTCGTTCGAGTCCATTGCAAGCGAAATAAGGTAATCCACTGATTCAGATGTGCCGAGTAGTCCAAGGCTCCCGACTGCCCCCATCCTCACAAGCACGCTCTCCGCTATCTTGGCACTCTCCACCAAGATGGGGACGATCTCATGGCATTTCATTACGGCAAGATTCATCATCGCGTTCGCCTGAGTTTTCTCGTCGGAACCATGCAACTGACGAATGAGTATACTTTTCGCCAATGCTCGAGGGACTGTCCCCCAGAGTTCCGTGCTGTTCAACGATTCGCCCTTCGTGGAATACACCGGTAGATTCAAGTAATTTGCGGCTATCGCTTCAGCCGCTCGGCGCGTACCGATTCGTGCAAGCGCATAAAGAACGGTCACCTTGGTAGAATACTCTTCTTCTACAGAAAGTAGTTGAATCAGCATTTCGACAACCTCGGTGGCGCCAAGTCTACCTAATGCATCAATTGCCCATTCTCGTGTAGTGAGATCGCACTCATTCTTTACCAGCCGCGTTAGCTCACCAACCGAGCTTCCGTCTCGAAGTTCACTCAAGAAAACGCACGCGAGCGCGCGGTGCTGGGGTTCGTCGCTCTTGAGGCGAGTTCGAATATATTGCGCAGCTGAGGCAGCGTCGATGCGTCGAACGGCATCGATGAAACGGACATACTTATACCGTTCGATGAAGATATCGACAGGCGATCTGAGAAAAAATACCCGCTTAAAGGCATCATCGATGATGTGGCGAAGGGCGCGTTCTACGCCGAGCTCACCCAGCGCGCCAACCGCCGCTTCGGAAACTCCGCAAGACAAGCCGAAACTCTTACCGACTATCGATATAAGGAAATCAACGCCTTCATCGCGACCGGTTACGGCTAGCGTCCTTACCGTAGCGACGCCGTAGCGAGAATTTCCGTAGAACGGGTGCCCAAGAATCAATTTCGACCGTTCAAATAGGCCAAGTAAGTCGCCCATGCATGGATCGGGAAGTATTGCTGCCAGCCTTCCAAACGCGATGCAGGCTGCGTTTTCCTGCTCCACGCACCCCGTATTTACAGCATATCGCCATGCGCGAAACGCGAGTTTGCTGAAGACTTTACGATTTTCATTTTCGAGGGGTAGCAGTTCTGGACCCGAGCCCGCCATTCCTGCTCCGAGCAGGACAAGGGCTCCCCAGATATCGTCGCGATCGTCCTGCGATTCCAGTAGGAGCCAGCGAACCAAAGACCGTCCCAGTTTCTGTTTCGCGGGCGACCCGTTCGACAGCTCCGCAGCCATATGGATGAAGACGCCCTGCCAGCGTGGATTCCAAGCGTTGCGAGCGAACACGTCAATCAGTTCTTTGCGTTCGAACCCTGCAAGATGCCGTCCAGCCAGGTACTCAAGCACGCGATGATTCGTAAATCGATATCGTAAATCGTCTTCTGCGCCGATGACACCAGCGTGGCGTACGAGAGCCCCAAGCAATATGGAGGGAGCCGCATTCCGGAGTTCTCGAGATATCACACGATCGTTCTCAAGAGCATGCCCCAAGGCCTCAAGAGCATCATCCTCATGAAGATATGTACCGGAACTCTGGAGCCAACTAGTCCAAGCTAGGAGCGAGAGAAGTCGAAGGCAGATGGACGAACTCAATTGAGCGCTTCCCTTGAGTTCCTGGCGGATTTGTGAGCTGCGACGTTTGACCAGGTGACGCATGGCCCTACTCAAGATACGCGTCTCACTAATTGCGGACTTTGACTGATCATGGCGCCAGACGAAACACAGCATTGCCAGAAGAAGGGGCGTAGTTATGAGGTGATACACTTGTGGTGTCGTCCTTACGTGATGCGATAGACTCCTCCCTAGCTCAGGTGACGCCGTGAAATAGACTCGAATGTATTGCTCGATATCATCGCGGTTCAAGGGCTTGAGTGTCACAACGCGCTGTCCGAAGGTACGGATCGCCGACTGAGTGAATGCCCACGGTCGACCGGTTAGAATGAATGGGCACTGCTGAAACGGGAGCGAATTCGCATTCTCGTCCAACCATTGTGCAAGCGCAACGCGTGCGTCGTCGCTGCGAATCTCGTCCAGACCATCGAGCAGTACGAGCGCACGGTTATTCTGACAAAGCCTGCGGATGAACGTCGTGCTGAGAGAGGTGTTACCAAATACGAGAAAATTCAGCAACGTACGGTCTTTCTTATCGCGTGCAGATTCAACGAATTCGGACCACTGGTCCAGGCGAGCTACCAGTGGAATGCGACGTGATTGCGGGTCGCACGCGACTGTCCAGCAGATCTCCTCAAGAAACGTGGTTTTTCCAACTCCGGCGTCTCCTTCAATTCTGACCTTTTGATGGCAGTTCTCACACGTTAGTTCATCGATTAGCATACGCTGCTCAGTTGGCATCACATCGGGCTGCTTGGCGTTGCCACCATAGGACGCTGCCGCCTTCTTGTTCGCGTCCAATGATAGACATATGCGTTGCAGGTTCAGGCCTGAAACTCGCCAGTCGTGATGACCCGTATCCATGAATAGGTGAGGTGCAGAAACTCGCGTCTTTAGACTGCTCAAGTACGCAACGATTTCCGAGTCGAGAGAAGGGTCGTCGCTACGAACGTCCTCTGAGCTAGGGTCGCACTGCCCAAACTTGGGGTGTTTCAGAACTTCCTGCCGGTTAGTGGAGTTCGAATCTGGCTCAACAGATTGCAGTTGGTCGTCTACTTTCAGCCCGGCATCTTCGTCGCGTTCAGGGCGTCGACAATCGTCGACGGCACTGTTCTCGCCACCTGCTGATGATGGGAACGTAATAGAACATTCGGAAGAGACCAAGCAATACGAGCGCGATTCGGAATCGAAATGGTAAAACTCACAAAGCAAATCTGACAGCGTGGGTTCTTGTTCGAACTCGCTCCCCTCAGATACAATTATTTTCGAATATTGTTCGCGATCTGATTTATTCGTGAGATCGGAAAGCCAGATTTTGTGGAATGAACCAAGTTTCGAGATTATTCCCGCGAATTTGCGAGGCGCGTTCGTACGCTTGCTATATCGAGCCTTGAGTTTTTTGATTATCGCGTTGATTTCAACTTCTCCAAGTGCCGATCCTGTAGCGATCTGTTGTTGAGCAATGACAAGTACGTAGTCGAATCGTAATTGTCGCTTGTATTCCAACAAGACCGATTCGCCGTTGCGCAGGCATAGCTCGATTTTGGGCTCGCCGCCAGGATCAAATCGAATGTGAACAATGCGATTATTCAAACCTCGGTCTCACGCCCCAAACCTCAGTCTCACGTAACTCAGGTACCTGGTGTGTCAACATCCTAGCAACATGCGCCATTCGCTTCTCGCCGTCGCACGTGGCAAGACGCACGCTGGCGTACGCAACACAATCTGGAGTGGGATTCCGGATCATGCCGAAAGTCGCATCAACAGTAACACCACGAAAATGGTAAACGCCTCTGAACCCAAAACGTCCTCGTTCGCCGCTTTCCAGCCCTAAATCTACAGCTACGTGGCTCAGATAATTACTAAAGGATGCCGGAAAGTCATCGTAATGATCTTCACCGTATCTTTCTTGGTAGGCCTGCCTATCTATTCGTGCCGTCAGTTGCATGGCTAATGTGTCCGTTCCGCCGGTCTTTTTCTGCCTTCGTCCTTTTTCTTTCGAGATTTTAACCTCCAGTAACGAATCGTAACACCCCTAGCTGACACTTCGAAGCCTGTCATTGATGACATGGCCTACACTGTCGATTATCTCAGCCTGCGCGGGGGAATAACGTTCCGTAACGAGCTCGAACGAGTGCGCATGCCTTTAAAAAACTACCGATTGATGCATTTTTCTAGGGTAGACTTGAGTGCAAACGGGGCGTTCACACCACAAGAAGTGAATGCCGGCCCCGACCAAGACATGTTCGAAGTAGGAAGGCCAACAGCGGCGCAATTGCGTTGGCATGACTAAGGGAAACAGGGAATGAACGACAGAACGTATGAGTCCACGCTGGTCGGACCGGCCAAGCAGAGTCAGATCACGAACATGCCAACCGTACATCTACCCTCTGACGTAAGTGCGGAGACGCTGTTGTCGAGTCTCAGCATGAACACCTTACTCAAGGTGGCGTCGCCCGATGGCAACTATGTTCTCAAGATCTTCGGCGACCTTGGCAACTCGATATCGCCTGGTCTGACCTCGACCGACAGAGCGCGCACTGAGCAACTGGCTCTGAACTTTTGTCATGCCAACAGCTTGCCCGCCCCAACGCCGATCGCGCGCCGTGGCAATGTCGTTCTTATGAAGCAATGCGTGGGCGCTGATCCGAGGTCGTCGCTCACTGTAGAGATTGTAGGCCTGATGCTCTCGTGGCTAAACAGACTCCATTCACTGCCGATGCCGCAAGGTCTTGTTGGCAGCGAGGTTAAAAACCTCCATTCGGTGGCCGCCAGGAAATATATGGAAGAGCACATCGCGCACCATCATGACGACCTCGCATCCCAATCCGTTCGTGGCCTTTTCGCAAGCATTCCTGCACCTGTTTCGGAGCGAACAACGACCCTGCATGGCGATCCCAACGTAAAGAACTGGCTGGTCGACGCGGGTACGGTTTACGCCTTGGACTTTGAATTCTTTTGCCGAGGAGATCCAATCTACGACGTTGGAATGTTGATCGCCTCACTGCTCAATTATGGTGCCTTCTCGCCGGAGATATACAGCTTGTGTGCAGATTCGCTTCAATCATCCCCCTGCTCTTTGCAAGGTCTTCCAGCGGCGCTGCTGTGCGGTTTAGTCATTATCACTTTGAGTGTTCCGAATGATGCGCGGCGCAGCCTCGTGTTTGGCCGCATCCATGAAGCTGTCCAGTGGGCAGGACAGCTTGAGGCGGGAGGTTGATATGCAACTTTTGTCACGCTTGCCTCTGACGCAAGGGGCTATCCACAAACTGAAGAGGTTCGTTGATTCCGCTGTCCAGTCCAGCCTCCAAATAGCGCAGCCTGTTTGTCTCGATGGACGAACCGGGACTGTCATCGAGAACAACGGCTTCGGAGGGATCGTGATCCGACTCGCCGGTGGCGCAGTAATCCATCTACAAGAAATCCAATGGCGCGAGGAACTCGAAATCGAGATAACTGATGGAGTACTTGCCCATGAGCGAAACAAAACATCTGCAACGAATCGACAAGACGCCAGAGAACCCGGTGTCAAACTGCACGAAGGGAAGCTATAACTAATGCCAGATCCGATCAGCCTAATAGTTCTGACTTGCGTCTTCGTCATCGTTCTAATCTGTTCCCTTGCAGGACTTTCACACGCACGAATATTCACGCCGCACCATTGTATTCTACTCTCCGTAATCACAGCGATTCTTTCGATCCTTGCACTCATCGAAATGTTCCGGCCACCTCAAGACGTGAACTCCCGCACTCCAGCGCCAACCAGTACATCGGATTGGATCACGACGCTGCTGATTCCGTACGCAACGCTTGGCTTCGCACTTTTCCTTGTTGTTCTCGCACTATCTGTACTGAGATTCTTCAAAACAAAGCGAGGCTCTGAAAGACCCCTTCGACGCAACGCCGATTGGAAGCGCTGCAACAAGACAGGAGCCAATGAAATCAGGCGGACCGAACAGTCCCACTGTTTAGACGCAAAAAACCATCAAAGCATTCAGTTATTAAAACGGCGATCTCATCGTGAGTCGTCCGGAACAGTTTATCCCCGATTTGAAAGGTAAGTTCGATGGAAAAATCAATCGCGATCGTCTGCGGCGATCAAATCGAAGATCTCGTGATTCGACCTGGCACGACGGCGGGTGAGGTCATCCAGTCGGCAGGGCTACCTAAAGGTCACGCCCTGAGCCGCAAAGACGGACTCTTTTTTGCAGAAACCGAAGAAATCTATGGCATTGTCGAGGACGGAGGCAAGCTCTTCGCTTCCCCGCCAGCAGTCGTCGGTTCGCAGGAGCAAGGAATCAGATGGGCCTCATAACGTTTCTATTTGGGTCGTCAAACTATGAGCCTGCTGCCCTTGTTAGTAGTTCGCCACGCACGACTCGTGTGCGCGGTCCGAACGGTCGTTTTGTCGTTCAGGTTCCTCGCAACACGAAGCAGCTTTATGAAGAGCGAGGTTGGAATCTTCGAGGAATCGAACTTAGCGGATATTACCGTACACGCTTCGGGGCGTTTAAGGGTCGCATCGATAGGGCATTATCGAGGCCGGTGTTCTTCATCGTCGATCCACCTTCAGAGTTGATACGCGGCCCTCATTCCGCGTGTTTTACAGAAGTTGGACGCAAGGAATTTCGCATCCACTGGAGCAGTAAACCGATCGATTGCAACACGGGCATCCTCTATATGGAGCGATGCATTTCGGAGGCACTTTCATGAAAGATAAGAAAAACCATTCTTCCAATATACGACTGGGTCAGCGATTTCGTAAGTTATTGACCACACCAATCACGATTTCGTTCGTCAATGCTGTCGGACCGGTCGGCGAATCTATCGCAATTGCTAAGCGATTAGAGCGTGAAACAAGTTTACGGCGTGATCAGCGACAAGTGCTGACTACTTCCATCTGTAACGATGTGAAGCGAGGCAACACCAAACAGGTTGTCCGTGGCTTGGGTCGACTGGACCAAATCGATAGCGAGCTCGAACTTCTTGGATCTATCCACCAAACGAGCGAATCGACTCTTCATCAAAGACACTCATTTGTTTTCTCGTCGGCGATGCTTCTTGAATCTTTCCGTTTGTGCGTAGCCAAGCCGGAGGAAGGGATGCATTTTATTCTCGGGGTTGATCTCGATGGATCGCTGGTTGGAACCCAGATCGTTTCATTCCCATACGCCAGTCGATCGATCGCCGGGGCTTCTGGTGTACACGAAGCAACACATGCGATTGCGATTCAAGCGCACGAATTCGGCCATCGCATCATCGCGATCATCCACTCTCACCCTGGTAGCGGCAAAGGAGCAAATCATCCATCGCACGTTGATATGAAGACGCATGAAACTTGGGAAAAGACTCACGATATTGTCGGAGGCATTTGGTCTCGCGACGGGTATCTGCGTTTCTTCTCTGCGGACAAGGTATTTGACGCACGAGTCATCGGCTCGCGCATACAAAGGATTGAAGATCATGTTTGGAAAATTGAAGAAACCTCAGACGTGGAAATGTAGAACGCTACATACAGCGGTCCCGGTCTCAGCTAGGCAGGAAATGTTGCCGGGTTGGAACCAATCAACGTACGCGGAGACTTCCGTATTGCTCACCGGTGCTGGCGGTTTGAACGGTGAAATCTGCGAGGGGTTGGTGCGCAAAGGAATCGGGACGATTCACGTTTCGGATCACGATATAGTCACCTCCTCGAATCTCCACCGCCAGAAGTTCTTGGAGCAAAGTCTTTATCGTAATAAGGCGACCGAACTCTGCCGCATTATGCGGCTCCAAGGATTTCTCGGCACTCACTTGGTCGCCCATCCGAATCGTTTCCAAGAGATCGACTCAGCTGACATCAATCCCGATCTTGGTGTATGCGGAGTTGACAACCAGTTTCCCGAGACGCGATTAGAGGTGTGCAAAAAGTTCGATGAACTTGCGCGGCCACTGGTTGTAATGGCAGTCGGTATCGATGCGGACTACGGGTATGTGGCCGTCCAAGAACCAGACAAGGCGTGCTGGGCTTGCATCATGAAACCTGAATTGTCCTCTCATGAAGGTGAGTCCGCTAGATGCCCGAACGTTCCGGCGATTATCGACATTCTCAAGGCGCTGGCTGGCCCCGCACTCTACGCCATCGACAGTTTGGTTTTCAATCGACCGCGAGATTGGAACTATCGTGTGATTTCGTTGAGTTCGGGTTTTGGTGGTTCACACTTCGTTGAAAAACGCCCCGACTGCCCGGTATGCGGCAATTCCAACTCCAACAAGGCATCACAAGAGAGAGAATCTAGATGACCGGCCTCCCTACCAATCATGATATGTTCCGACGGGCTGCACCAGTAGTGGGCGTTCCTCCTCCCGCAGCACCCAGCCGAGAGATTCGAGAGATTGTCCGGAAAACACTTCCCGATGGGCGAGTGATCGAATGGGTTACTGAAGTTGTTACATGTGCAACCCCGGATATGAATTTCGTTACGCTGGATGTTACGCATGCCCCCGGACTCGATTGCCCCTGCACGCCTTTTGGCCCGGACGACGTGACAGTTTGCTTCGCTTGTGCCCGCCTTGTCTGCGTACGAAGGCATTCTGCCACATGCGCCCTTTGCGGACTTGTGTTCGGTTCATGTTGTCTACTCAAGCAACGGCTGGCCGGAATGATTGTTTGTAAAGAGTGTGCCTTTCAGGCGACCGCATCCCTATTTCGCAAAATTCTTCGTTGGGTCATGTCTGTCGCAGGTCGTATTCTTATGTGGCGAGGTCGAGGAGATCAAACGCCATGATGCCATTCAACCCTCGCCATGGAAAAAACTCCCAGCGAACTACACATCTAGCTAAACGTTCTCTCGAAGATCTTTGGCAACTTACACAGGATCCGATGTTGCGCTGGCAGGACGTACCTGGCGGCCAAGATCTTGTTCAATGGAGCCAGCTACACACTGAGGATGCGTATCTTGCTGATCTACTCGCAGATGCAATTGGAATCCAACGTGCAACAGCATCTGCCGCAAATGATCCATTCTATGGGAATTATCCACAGCACGGATCACTTCCCAATCTTCTTCCTGGAAGAGTTCCGCTGGTTTCGCTCCCTACCGGCGATGTGCTCTCGCTCTCTGCCGATCGCCTGAGCAATATGTTGATCGTTGGTCCAACCCGATGGGGGAAAAGTAACCTTCTACGGCTACAGATCGCTTCACTTGTTCGCGCAGGTTCGATCGTCGTTGCCTTCGACCCTAAAGCCGACCTTGCCGAGTGTTCTCTACTTTGGGGGCACGGATTGCCCGCTGTCGTTATAGATTGGGAGGAAATCAAGCTCGCATTTTTTCAGCCGCCACCGGGCGTGTCGATTCAGCGTTGGCTCAATGTGAAAGATGAGCAGGTTCTTGGGTTGCACCTCGGCTTGCAGGCGTCAAGGCGTCTGGGAATTGAAACGATGCACGCCGCACTAGCTGCCAAACGTCCCAACGGCACATGGCCTTCATTCGACGCATGGGTTGAAGCTGTTACGAAAGTCAACCCACGAATTGCGGGTCGCGTCTCACAGTATAAAGAAGCTCTTCTCTACGCCCTCAAGCAAATTCAGCTTTCTGGTCTTGGCAAAGTACTCAACCATGTGGCGAGCGACTTCTTATTGCGGATCTTCAACGGCGCTCCTTGTGCCTACATTATCCGAACCGGCGGACTTTCGGCCACGATAGCATCCATCCTGGTCAGTGAGTTTATTGCGTATCTCTACGAATTGCGAGGGGTTGAGCGCCTCGAAAACCCGCGCCCCGTCGTCTTTGTCATGGACGATGCGGTTTCAATTCTCAAAGGTGGTCTTTCTTCCGAAGCGCATGGTGCGGACATCAATCCCATTTCGCAATGGAGCCTGCTTGGCAATGGTCGCGGAATCTATTTCATCGGTGCGACCCAACTCTTCCGCTGGACCAGCGGCGCCTTCGTTCACAACTGCCACACGATCGCAAGCGTCGGAAGTTCGGGCGACGACGCTTGGGCGCTGGCAAAGCACTTGGACCTTACGCCCGATCAGGCAGCGATGCTTGGGCGGCTTGAGCCAGGGGAAATCATCGTTCGAGCGAAGACTGAATATCCATTGGCCGTT
>JAJDDZ010000345.1 GCA_029260025.1 Phycisphaerae bacterium
TCTCAGGGAGTAGGCTAATCATCGCCGATGTCCCAACGTATCCACCGCCATGTCCAAGGAGAGTTTCCCCGCGATACTCACCGATGTTCCAACCAAGTCCATATCCAATGCGATTTCGACCGGGAATGCTTGTCCGCCCAGAAGTTCTCTTGGCTTCTAGAGTTTGCATGGCGGAAATGTTCGATTCGGAAAGCAAAGTGGTTTCGCCTACGCGCCCCCCATTAAGATTGACCCTGAGCCAATGCGCAAGGTCGAGCGCACTGGCACCCATCCCGCCCGCCGCGTGCATTGTGCGATTCGTCTTACGAGCGCGAGCTGGAACAATTTTCCCATCGACCAACTGTGTCGGGGTCGCACAATCTTCCCGTGAATACATCTCATCAGCAAAACACGTCGCATCTTTCATGCCCGCCGGCGCAAAGATTCGCTTTGTCAGATAGTCTTGCCAGCGGTATCCACTGACTGCGTCAACAATGCGTCCCGCAAGCGTATAGTGAACATTGGTATATTCGAAAGAACCTTTCGGCGTCGCCTCACTTAGGAACTTGTAATAACGATCGTCTGTTATGTCGCCAGTGTACGCATCCAGCCAAACGATCGGACCACTGTCGATTCCCTTTGCGTGGGACAAGAGATCGCGAACCGTAATACGTTGCGTCGCCTCACCGTCGGCGAGTGCAAATCGAGGCAGATACTTTTTGACAGGCGCATCGAGATCGACTTTCCCTTGCTCAACCAGTTGAAGAATCGCCATCGCGATGAACGTCTTCGTGCAAGATGCGATGTAGAAGGGCGTGTGTAGCGTGACGGGTTTATTCGATCCCGGATCGCGCACACCGAGCGTCTCTAACATGATAATCTCATCTCCTCGAACGACTACGACAGCCATCCCAGGTATATGCAGGTCGGTCATCGCCTGTTTCCACCGTACCGGAAGATCCGCCAATTCCTTCGGCGGTGTGATGCGCTCGACGCGGTCTCCAGCGACGCATGGGGCGACAGAAACAGGGGCAATTAGAGCGGCGAAAAACCCTATCGTGATTGCGGCGCGCTTCATGATCAGTTCTCCTCTGGTGGATGTTATTCTAGCTCGCATCCGCAAGTGTACAGCATTCTCGTGTCGGCGTATTGAACGGATGAAACCTAATCGCGAAGTCGAGACTAGTTGCGGGATTCAGCGCAGCAATTGGCGAAACGCACCCGGCGTGATCCCCATTTGAGACTTGAAAACCCGGGTCATGTGCGCCTGGTCTGCGAATCCCGAGGAATTCGCGATCTCCTTGAGTGGACTATTGCTTTGCGTAAGCATCGACGCGACGTGTGTTGCTCGCCGACGATGAATGTACTCGCCAACACCCGTCCCGTGGAATCGGCGGAAGACACGCGTCAAATAGACCGGATGCGTGCCCGCGAGCTTTGCTAACTCGCCGACTCGAAGAGGTCGCGCCACGCTTTCGTCGATCAGTGTCTTAAGATCCTTCAACCACAAGGGCGCGGCCACAGGAAGTGGCTGGCTACCCGCCCCAACCTCGCCGCACAAAAAATCAAAGACACCATCAACCTCAGCATTCAGGATTTCCGGATCGCGACCGCGAAACGCCTGGAATAAGTGAACCATCGCCCGAGTCAGCGCTCCACTCGACACCCAATGATAGTCCCAACCCAAAGCCGAATGAAAACTCGGAACGCTCGCCTCGTTTGCAAGAACCTCGATCACTAATGTGCGAGCGCCACTTGGAGAGAACTTATTAGAATGAATGGTTCCCGCGGGTTTCAGGACGACACTGCCGGGACGACATTGTCGCGTGCACCCTTGTGAGGTCTCGGAGAGTTCTCCCGTAAGAATGATAGTCGCGTTCGCAGTGGTGTGGCTATGCGGTGGGACAAAGAGTCCCCCAGGATAGGTCGCCTCAATCAGGCGCACACCGGGTAACTCGACGGTTCGCCGCTTCTGCCCGATCGTTATGTCTTTGTGCAACGCCACCATTTGCATCGATTCCTAGCCCAAACCCCGACTCCCCTACGCTAGTAGATTCGAGCTAATTCTTCTAGTATTTGGCACTCCGGGATAGAGGAAGATTTCGGGTTGACATGTTCTCGCATTCTCGGCGACGATGGTCCAATGGAATCACCACGAATCGTCTCTTTATTGGCCAGCGGTACTGAAATCCTCTACGCGATCGGTGCCGGCGACAATGTCGTTGGCGTGAGTCACGAATGCGATTTCCCGCCAGAGATCGCTGGGAAGCCTCGCCTGACGAGGGCGAATGTCGATGCATCGAGGTCGAGCGGCGATATTGATCGTCAGGTCAAAGAAATGGCGCGCGATGGGCGGGCGATGTACGCCATTGATGTGGAAAAACTGGCTGAATTGCGGCCGGACCTGATCGTGACTCAGTCCCATTGCGAAGTGTGCGCCGTGAGCTTCCGAGATGTCGAGCGGGCGGTCGGAGAGTGTGAAGCCCTCGATAGGACAAGAATCGTAACGATCAACCCCTCGAACCTTGAAGCTGTCTTCGACGACATACGACGAGTAGCCCTAGCAGCAAGTTGCGAAAGCGGGGCAGATTCATTAATCCGAATCTTAGATGGGCGTATCGATCGTGTTCAGTCCAAGACCTTGCAGATTCACAACGGTGACCGCCCGCGCGTCGCGTGTATCGAGTGGATCGATCCGGTCATGCTCGCCGCCAACTGGATACCCGAGCTGATTGAGGCTGCAGGTGGACGAAGTCCAATCGCAGATGCTGGCGAGGCTAGTACCTATACGGATTGGGCAGATGTGGTTGCATTTGATCCTCAGGTCATCGTAGTGGCCGCATGCGGGTTCGACCGACATCGCACGGTCGAGGAAATGGGCGCTCTGGCAAAGCGACCGCACTGGCAGGAGCTTTCTGCCGTCCGAAATGACCGGGTCTTTGCGGCGGATGGGAACGCCTACTTCAACCGATCCGGTCCGCGACTGGTGGATACGCTCGAAATCTTTTCCCAAGCTATTCATCCCGAGTTGTTTCGCCGCACGTTTGAAGAAGATGTGTGGGGCAGTGTTTCGCAGCAACTGTGAAATGCGGATCGCTTTCCGGGTTGACCACCACCCTGTCCACGGCGAAAGTACCGCTATGATGAATGGGAATACAGGCGACTCGAGAACATCAATGGTCACAGGCGGCACCGGCTTATTGGGTAGCCACATCGCCGAGCAGTTGCGTTTGCAAGATTGGAACGTCAACGCGCTTTGTCGCAAAGGAAGCAAGACCGATTTTCTTGAAAGCATCGGCGCGACGATAATTTCAGGCGACTTGACTGACCAGGCTGCGTTACGCGAAGCCTGCGAAGGTAGTGACGTGGTGTTTCATGCCGCAGCCCGCGTGGGCGACTGGGGTCCGTGGGAAGATTTCGTGAGAATCTCGATTGACGGGACGCAGAATCTGCTTGACGCTGCCGGCGCTGCGAATGTGAAGCGGTTCCTGCATATCAGCTCGATCAGTGTCTATGGCCACCCGGACGGCGAAGGAATGGCGCTCGATGAAAGCGCCCCTATTGGCAGGAACGTTCACAAGTGGAGCTACTACACCCGCGCAAAAGTCGAGGCGGAAAGTCGGGTATGGGCTGCCCATAAGTCTGGTAAAGTTCCTGTTTCGGTCATTCGACCAAGTTGGCTTTATGGACCGCGCGATCGCGCGACCCTCCCGCGACTCGTGGATTCCATTCGCCGACGTAAGCTCAAGATCATCGGCGGTGGGTCGAATCGATTGAACGTTGTTCATGCTGGCAACGTCGCTGAGGCATCGATCCTAGCAGCAACGAACGATGTAGCTATCGGTGAAGCGTATAACTGTTGTCACGATGGCGTGATGATGCAAAGGCAATACTTCGACATGATCGCGGACGCTCTGGGCGAGAAAAGGATTACGAAATCCGTCCCCTACCGCGTAGCGTACAACGCGGCCTTCATGATGGAATGCTTTGGCCACGCTTTCAACACCAAGAATCCTCCTCTGGCGACGCGTTATGCGATTTGGCTGATGGGGCGGCGATGTTTCTTCGAGTGCGATAAGCTCAAAGAGCAACTGGGCTGGTCATCGACGGTTGGATATGAGGATGGGATTCGCGCCGCGGTAGATGACTATCTCGCTACGTTTGAAACCGGCGGCCGCGTAAACCAGCGAGCCAAGGAAACAGCCAAGGTCCCTGCATTGTGATTTCACTCGGCAGGAATGACGATAAAAAAACGACCGGGCTCAAGTGAACCCGGTCGTTTGGTTTTCTTCTGAGATGCGTTTTGTCGGTTATTGGAGCTCGACAATGTACATGATTTTCGCACCGAACTCTGTGCCTTCGTCATTCCCGTCGATACCCCACTCCGTAGCAAACGCAAGCTTCTGATCGTCGGCGAGCTCCCATTCCAAGCCGAGCTCGAGGGTGTGGTTGCTATCTCCCTCTTCAAACTGCTTACTGCTCCAGATGTAGTCCCACGTGAAGAGAGTGTCGTCGCCTATTTGGTAGTCCATACCAAACGCCAGACCGTACTGAGTGTTTTCTTCGTCGCCGTTATCATGGTCGTGAAGAAGGCCAAATCCATTCGAGAAATCGAAATCATTATCGTCGTCGTTATTGTCCCCGTTGATGAACTTGACAAACGGGTTCAGATGAAAATGCGACTTATCAGGAGTTACAGTCCAAGTCATGAGACCTCGCCACGTGTAATCTACGCCACTTGAATCGATTCCAGTAGGCAAGCGAAAAATGTTACGCATGGCAAAAGCAGGTCTGTGATGTCCGCAGTTGCCGCAGTCCGATTCTTCCCAGAGGCGCCAGTGCCAACCCAAAGAGATGTCGCCGTTTCCATCGACGCGGCCTTCGCCGAGAACAAATGGGACTTCAAGGATTCCCTCGTGATTGGGTGCGAAGCCGTATTCTATTCCCAGCTCATATCCCAGCGGATCGTCCTCGCCTTCTTTTTCGCGTGACCAGCCGATTGTGTTCTTAATCTCCCAGGTTCCCTCGGAAACCGGTGTCGCAGAACGAAGGAAGACAGGTCCTGAAATATCAGAATCGTCGCCGCTGACCCTTGTAACGGAGGTCGTCCGGTCGCTCTCTTGAGCACTGACATTTTCGACCGCCATGAAGATGGCCGCGCAGAACGCAGCCGTGCAAAGTATCCATTTTTTTTGCATCGAAAGAAGCTCCTTTCGCTATCGCATCGTGGCGACAGCTGGACTCTTGGTTTGGGCGTGAAGACCGCTCACCACGCACCGTACCTGAAGGGCAGCGCAATCCGCCGCCTCAGTACATTAGACTACGCACCGGCCCGAACTCGTCAATGGACGGTCTGAGCTGGATCTGCACACGACGATCGCATGCGTGTCCATAGGCTCTTATTTCGGGAAATGGCCCCTCATCTCATTTGCCAAAATTCTTCCATCCCCTCGGTCCTGATTTTAACCTCACCAGGCAACCAGTCTCTTGACGCTCCGTGGCCTCCGGGATACCCTCGCGGGACTCACAAGAACGCGACTTGTCCGCCTCGGCATGAGTCGCGCTACCCTGGAAAGCCCCTGGAGAGGTGGGTGAGTGGCTGAAACCAACGGTTTGCTAAACCGTCGTGCGGGTATTTCCCGTACCGGGGGTTCGAATCCCCCCCTCTCCGTATCCCCCGGCGTTCGACTCCCTCTCTGGACCGAGCCCATACCGCGACTTAATAAATAGCCCACATTCGCGCGCCAAGCTGCGGCGCTCCCAGCGAATAGAAACCCGACGGTGTCGAGTTTTCGTTCATCAGCAATGGCTGGCAAAGTCGGCCAATCAATAGTCAGAATCTAGAAGGCAATCCATGTGCGGAATCTAGAGTGCTTCAATCAAATATAGAGTAATCCGCCGCCGGCCCTTGTGATGCCCGTCCCGTAACTCGTGATGACGGCGACGAGTGCACGAAGGAGGTTCGCAATCCGCAAACCGGCTGCCTTTCGACCCGGACTGATCCACCGCTGGCTGGTTGTCGAAACGACTCCGGTTGCAAGCCGGAATCCTCGAAGCAGCCGCAGTATCCACAGCATTGGAACATCCACGGTAGATAAGAGGGGCGGCAACTCATCCGGCGAAGATCGCGCCGGAAGCTAGGACGCCAGAAGGACTGCGTAATCTCGCATTGATACACACCAAGGCAGGCAGTGAGACCCAAGCTCGCTTCCAGCTTTTTTTGTACCAGCAGATTCCTTCAACTTCCATTCGATCGGGCGGGTGTTACGGCGAACTGATCTACCGACATCGGTAGTGAAAGTCGAACTGAGATGCAGTCGTGTAGAGGAGGAACGAGATCCGGCGGCGTGTCCATAGAATCAAACTCGGGGCGACAGGATTTGAACCTGCGGCCTCAGCGTCCCGAACGCTGCGCTCTGCCAGGCTGAGCTACGCCCCGGTCATGTTGGATGCGATACGTTAGTCGCAAGGCATTGCCCGGTCAACTTCGCAAGAAACGCCCGTCGTACACTAAGGATCACGCCGCATTCGTACCCACGCCGAGCAACCCTCGACCGACGACCGACGACCGACGAACATTGAATCCCCAACCTTTTCCAGATCTAAGAAGTGACGGACGACGACCTTACAAAAAATGCCCGATGCTTTCGTGAGCACCGGGCAAGATGGGTCAGGGCGTCGTATCAACCCCTATGGGTTTCCGTCGCAAACTTCAGGGTCGCGTTCAGCGCCCTCGAGCACGCCGTTACCGCAGCAGAACCGCCGCATTTTTCGTCCTCTCGCCATACCCGCGCAATCCGACCGACAGCCATTGCAATCCTCACCTGGCTCGCAGACGCCGTTTCCGTTACAGGTCCAGCAAAGAGACTCTTTCTTGCAATCCGGGTCCTCGCAGTCCACGAGACCATCGCAGTCATTGTCCATCCCATCCTGGCAGGTAAGCCCTGCCCGTTCGTAGGGGAGCGGCGCCCCGCAATCCTCGGGACAGAAACAGCCGCTCTCATAGATCTCGCAGATTCCATTCCCACAGCAAGGTTCAACAACCGACTCATTCTCGCAGCCTACGCTGCGGTCGTAGCATCGATTATCGTCGCACGCGACGGGATTGCTCCCAGCGCCCGCCCCGCAGCAGAAACGCTCGCTCAGCAGACCAGTCTGAACACCGTTGCAGTCGTCCGGACACGTTAGGCAGTTTTCGCCATCGCCAGCTTCACAGGTTCCATTCCCGCAAACCGCACCGCTGGTGTCTTGGCAGTCTGCGCCACAAGTACATGAGTCTTCGCTTTTTTCGCAGACCCCATTCCCGCAGCAGGTTGTCAGCATGTTGTGATGACACATGCGATCTGCCCCGCAAATGTCAGTTGAACACGAATTTCCGTCGAAACATTCCTTGTGGATCGAACATTCGCACGCGGTCGCGTCGTTGCGGCAGGTCCCGCTCGCGCAGCTATCGACTGTGCAGGCGATCCCGTCGTCGCATTCAGCGTTGGCCAGGCATTCGCAACTGGTGTCGTCGTTTACGCATGTGCCCTGAAGGCAGCTATCGACCGTACAAGCGATGCCGTCATTACAATCAAGAGGCGTTCCCCCGCAAGTCCCCGCAGAGCAAACGTCATTCGCTGTGCAAGCGTTACCGTCATTGCATGAACCGGTAATGTTGATGTGTGTGCAAGATCCACTACTACAGCTATCGAACGTGCAGGGATTCCCGTCGTCGCAATCGGCTTTCACCGCGCAATCGCATGAAACCGCATCGTTAACGCAAACGCCGGCAGAGCAGCTATCAACGGTACATCCGACGCCATCGTTGCAATCGAGCGGTATGCCAGCGCAAGAACCACCCGAGCAGCTGTCGCTTGTGGTGCACCCATCGCCGTCGTCGCACAGACCCGTGATGTTCAAGTGCGAGCACGACCCGCTAATACAGAAGTCACTCGTGCAAGTGTTCCCGTCATTGCACTCAGCGTTCCCGATGCACTCGCAAGATGTAGAGTCATTCGTGCACGATCCTTGCGAGCAGGTATCTGTTGTGCAAGCGATTCCGTCGTTACAATCCGAATTCGTGATACAGTCGCAAGCTGCGGCGTCGTTCACGCAAACTCCCTGCGAGCAACTATCGACCGTACAGGCGAGATTGTCGTTGCAATCAAGCAACGCACCGGCGCAAGTCCCGCCCGAGCACGTATCGTTGGTCGTGCAGGCGTCGCCATCGTTACACGAACCGCCGATGTTGACGTGCGAACAGGATCCCCCGCTACAAGTGTCGAACGTGCAAGAGTTGTTATCGTTGCAGTCCGCGTTCCCGACGCATTCGCACGCCGAAGCGTCGTTGACGCAAGTTCCCTGCGAGCAGCTGTCCGTCGTACAAGAAACCCCGTCGTCACAATTCAGCGACGAGCCAGCGCAAACGCCCGCTGAACAAGTGTCGTTCGTCGTACACGCGTTTCCATCGTTGCACGATGCGCTATTGTGGGTGTGATCGCATGTGCCGCTCGTCGTACAAGTGTCTGTTGTGCAGGCGTCGTTATCATTACAGTCGATACTACTGACGCAGTCCGCCGTAGAAGTCGCGCAGGTCATGTCGAAAGTGTAGACATGACCGGCATCGCGGCCAGGACCGTCCGCAAGCTGTGAACCCGCGACTGCGACACCATCCGCCACGCCGACAGCGTTACCGAACGCATCGTCAAACCATCCGTACGGTGAAGTTGCAATTAGTTTGGACTGCTCGATCCAGCTCGTTCCGTCAAAGGCGAACGGGTAGACTGCCCCACGATTCGTGATCCCCGTTTCATCATCCCAAAAGGGTGAGCCAACCACGATGACCGACCCGCTGATCGCAACGCTCGATCCGAATTGGTCCCCAGGAGCCGTATCAGATCCCGTGAGTTTCGCATCTAGTGTCCAATTGCTTCCGTCAAACCAATAGATGTACGCAGCCCCGGAGTCCGACCCAAGAGAATCGTGCCTCGGGGACCCACTTACAAGTGAATCGCCGGAGAGAGAAAGGACACGACCGAAAGAATCGCCCGCGGCAAGATCGCCGGGCTTCAGTTCTTGTTCTTGTGTCCAGCTACTTCCGATCTTACGGAATAGGTAGACAGTACCTGTGTTCGTCCCGCCCGTGTCTTCGCCATAAGCACCCACCGCGATAGCGTTTCCAGAAACAGCAACCGCCGATCCGAAAAAATCGTAGGCCGCAGCCCCCGCAACCGAGAGGGTTTGCGATAGGCCCCAACTAGTCCCATCAAACGAGTAGACATACGACTTACCCGAATACGAAAGCGCACCGTAAGCACCGATGACAGCCGTGTTTCCGGAGAGTCCCACGGCAAAGCCATATGACGGAGCGCTCTCAGGTGGGGTTAGTTTCTGATACTCAGTCCAGGTCCCGCCTTCGTTCCGGAAGACGTAAGCGGACGCAGATCCTTCCGCTCCAATAAGGGCCCATTGTCCATCGGTCGCGACAGCAGAACCGAATTTGGCCCCGGCAGCACTGTCCGATGCCATCAGCTTATCAACGACCGCCCAGCTTCCGCTACCTGAATCCACGATGTACGCGGCGCCGGTGTCGGTGAAATCGGGGTGTCCCGGCGCTCCGAGCACGGCGATTCCGTCCCCGACCGCCACACTCCCCCCAAGTTTGTCTTGCGACCCCCCATCACCAGACCGGTGTTGGACACCTGCGGCAGAATCACATTGGGCGCGCACTTCGCCCGATGTGACTAAACAGAACGCTGTGATGAGCACCGTGGCGCTTTGCTTTAGCAAGGCTCCGGGCGCAGACCGGTCGGAATGATACATCTTTCCCCTCCTTCGCAAACTAGCTATCTTAACCCCATTGGAATGTGCGATTTCTTTGGCCCAATAGCAAGCGCGAAGACTCTTCTTTTATTTTCGAAATCTGTTGTGACCCCCCAAGGCCCAGCGCGAGGAAGTTATCGGCCCAGCATCTTTCACAGAGTATATGAGGACCAAGAGTGATTTCTCAACCCGGTAGCTCAGGTGTTTTGGGTCTCTTATATTGAACGGTTTAGCTGATTTTGGTAAAACAGGTGGTTGACGAACGTGATGGTGGGGCTTTGTCAAGAATCCGCCCTTAGTTGGGTTCGCGTCTAGCTGTAGAAAAAAAGGGTGGGTCGGGAGGATATAGGTAGGCTAGCGTTTTTTCACGTTCTTCGCGTTTTGCCAGTCCGTGCTTCAAATGCCTTGATCCGTCTTGTACGTCGAACTGAAACGAATGGGGAAATGTTACTCGGGAGATAGGTTGAGATGAAAATGTCATTACATCGTAGTCATTGTCGGAAGTCGAATCTTGGGGGGTGCCTGCGCACATTCCGCGGCAGCCGGTTCGCCTCGCTTCTCTTTGTGTTACCAGCCGTTCTTGCCTCCGCCCCTTTGGTGGAAGTTGCGGCCCAACTCCGGACCGAGTTGCGCAGTAGTTCTCCTAAGAACAATACTAGTACGCGCAGCGAGACAGATATTCCAATCCACTTCGTCGCGGGGACCGGCGGCGAGCACGGCGTCGGTGCGACCAAGGGATGCGTTTCCCGTTGCGTGGGAGAGGCGAGCGATTGCACGGCAACAGTACGTTTCCTGGACGACTTCGACGACGCAATTGTTGTCACCGAAGCATGGGACGACGTCGTTGCAGCTTCAGGGACCGTCCGTATACCGGCAGCCGGCAACTTGCCGATCATCGCGGTCATTGGTAACGCGTTCTGCACCGACGATGGAGGACCTTGCGACATCGCCACAGGCGCGAACTGCATTCTTCCATGCACAATGGGTAGCTCGGAAAGCGTCGTCCAAGGTCTTCCCGGTTTGCCGGGCGATGGCCGTGTTCGGTTTGCACAAAACCAATATGTGATTCAGCCAGAAGACGTCGGGAACCTCGGCGACACAGTGTTTTTCGTTTGGAACGACATCTGCAATAGCGGCGAGTTCAACTGTCCTCATGGGCTACTCAAGACGCCCGCGGGGTCGAACACTGTCGTGCCAAATTGCGACGACCTTGATGCCTGTACCGCTGACACGTGTTCGGACGGCGAGTGCACCAACACCCCAGAGTGTCTAACGGCCGAAGACTGTGACGACCAAGACGCATGCACCGACGAAGTCTGTCAGGCAGGGTGCTGCGACCACATCGATGTCGAATGCGACGATAGTAACGAATGCACAGCCGATTCATGCGATATTGCTATCGGCTGCATCAATAACGACATTAGCGCAGAATGCGACGATCGAGACGCCTGCACTTCAGATTCATGCGATGCGGAGTTTGGGTGTCAGAACGAAGACATTAGTGCCTCGTGCGCGGACGCAAACGTTTGTACTGCCGATTCTTGTGACCCAGCGACCGGCTGCGTCAACGACGACATTAGCGGCGACTGTGATGATGGCAATGTTTGCACCGACGACAGTTGTGATCCGATCGATGGCTGCATAAATGACGACAACAGCGCAAACTGCGATGACGGGAACGCCTGCACCGCAGACTCCTGCGACCCGATCAGGGGTTGCATCAACGAAGACATCAGTGCTTCGTGCGATGACGGCGATGCCTGCACCGTAGATTCTTGCAATCCAGAGATAGGCTGCGTTAATGCGGACATTCGCGAGACGTGCAACGACGACAACGCTTGCACTGCAGATTCGTGCGTCCCAGCCACCGGTTGCGTGAACACGGACATCAGCGATTCATGCGATGATGGCGACGTTTGCACAGATGATAGCTGCGTTCCTGCGACGGGATGTGTCAACGAAGACAACAGCACTCGATGCGACGACTCTGACGCATGTACGGCAGATTCATGCGACCCCACGGGTGGCTGCATCAATGAAGATATCAGTTCGTCCTGTAACGATGAAAACGCGTGTACCGCGGATTCATGCGTACCGGCAACGGGTTGTGTAAACGATGACATCAGCGCATCGTGCGATGACAGCAACGAATGCACCGCGGACTCTTGCGTCCCCGACGGCGGCTGCGTCAATGAGGACATTAGCTCGTCATGCGACGACGGGAATTCGTGTACGGCTGATTCCTGCGATCCGGCGACCGGATGTGTCAACGATGACACCAGCGCAACTTGTGATGACGGTAACGCATGCACGGCGGACTCCTGCGATCCAGCGTCCGGTTGTGTGAACGAAGATACGAGCAAGTCGTGCGATGACGGCAATGACTGTACGGCGGATTCGTGCGTACCAGCCACCGGCTGCGTGAACGAGGATACCAGTGCGTCATGCGATGATGATAACGCATGTACCGCTGATTCGTGTAATCCGACGGGTGGTTGCGTCAATGAGGACACCAGTGCCTCGTGTGACGACGGTAGTGCTTGCACCGCAGACTCATGCGACCCGAAAACCGGTTGTGTGAACGAAGATATAAGCGCATCCTGCAACGATAACAACGCCTGCACCGCAGACTCGTGTGATCCGGCATCCGGTTGTGTGAACGAAGACACAAGCGATTCATGTGATGACGAAAGTGCCTGCACGGATGATAGCTGTGATGCGGTAACGGGCTGTGTTCACGAAGACTCCAGCGACCAGTGCAACGACGACGACGAGTGTACGACGGATACCTGCGATCCGGCGACGGGTTGTGCTCACACAGACAACAGCGATCGCTGTGATGACGGTAACGACTGCACGATCGATCGATGTGATCCGATCGACGGGTGCGTCAATGTCGGTACTGACCCGGCGACATGCGACGATGGTAACGAATGTACGGCTGACTCTTGTGACGCGATCGAGGGTTGCGTGCATGTGGCTGACTGCACCTCCCATGCGGACTGCGATGATGGTGATCCTTGCACAGAAGACGTTTGTCTGATCGACGGGTGTTGCAAGTTTAAGCCACGCTCTTGTAACGATGACAACATTTGCACGAATGATTCCTGCGACCCAACCCTGGGATGTGTCAACGAAGACCGCAGCCATCTTTGTGATGACGGAAACGTTTGTACGGCTGACTCGTGCGATCCAAAGAGCGGTTGTGTCAATGAGGACACCAGCGCATCTTGTGACGACGGCGACGAGTGTACGGACGATTCCTGTGATCCACAGTCTGGCTGCGTTTCTACGCCCAATGATGAGTGCGGACTTGAGTGTCGCGTGACAGGTGGCGGCGTCGATCCGCGGAGGAAGGGTCTTAATTCGATCGATGCTGAGGGTGGCGAAGAAGGCAATAATCGCTACACGATGGGTGGTCAGGCTGGCTCGCCATTGGCGGGTCAACCGCAACCCTACGGGGAATGGACGCATCATCAGCAGACCGGACCATCAGGACGATTTGTTTTCCACGCTGGTACCGCCAGTTCACCGGATTCAACTGAGATCGACTTGATTCAGTGCAGTGATCCCGATTGGTGCAAGCAGGCAAGACCAGCTCCCGCGAAGCAGATCGATTTCGAAGGCGTAGGTACGTTCAAGAACATGGACGACATAGCTTTGGACGCTTTGGAAACGGAAGCACCTGACGCAGCCTTCGTTGTTGGCGAGTCGTTGCACTGGTTCTCCGTCCATATCGAAGACCTGGGCGAACCAGGTCGCGAGGGCAAGGTCGAGCCACCAGTCGACATCTGTCCGGTTGAGGGATCGGCAGGATCACTTGCGAATTGCGAATGTCCCGACTTCTATCGGTTCTCGGTCCACGCGACTAAGGACCCGGGTTCGGTGGTCGTGTATAGCGTCTTTGGTTATATCGCTGGCGGAAACCTGCAGATTCATCCGCCCACGCATTCGCATAGACGTCCATAATACCATCGACCGAGGGTAGGTAGCAGAAAAAGACTCGAAAGCGCTACCTGCACATAAGTCAGTAAGAACAGGGGGGCAAGCTTCTTCGCTTGCCCCTCTTTTCATGCGCATGGTGGGGAGGGTGATGTGATCGGTGAGCTTCAAGGAAGATCGTCTACTTTCGCGTCAAGCTCCTGTGGATAGTCTCCATCCACCTGTCGGTCTTGATAAATCCGTTCCCCCATGACTTCCACTTCTCAGGGGCAGGCATTTTCTTGATGAACTCAGCGCTCTTACCCGCTTTGATTGCTTTTCTCACTACGTCAGTCGTATCGACGAGCATTTGGTGATACGTCTTCAGTCCTTCGTAGTCGCTCAATGGTCCGTGTCCTGGAATGACTTTGATCCCCGGTTGGATTTGATCGATCACGCGTTGGACGTTAAGGATTAGACCATCGACATCGCCTCCATGATCGAGATCCACAAACGGAAACATCCCCATGAACATCAGGTCGCCCATGTGTATGATGTTCGACTTGGTGAACAGGACAACGCTGTCTCCATCGGTATGCCCGTGCGGAAAATGCATCACGCGAAGTTCTTCGCCGTTAAAATGAATGTTGAGCGATTCATCAAACGTAATAACCGGAAGCGCGCCAGCCGGTAGGGGGGCAATTGTTCGACCAAACAGTTCTTGCGGGGTTGCGAGTCGCTCACGGACGTTGGTGTGAGCGATAATCGTTCCCGTTTCGCCGAAGAATTCATTCCCGCCCGTATGATCGCCATGCCAGTGTGTGTTCAGGATGAACTTCGGCTTTTTTCCGCCGAGTTTGTCGATCGCGGTAAGAATTCGTTCCGCCAGCGGCGCATATTGATCATCGATCAACAGAACGCCATCCTCGCCAATCGAAACCGCGAGATTCCCACCTCGCCCCTCGAGCATATGAACATGCTCGGTGATTCTGGTCGCTTTGATTTCGACACCAGAGAAATCCTGCTGACCCATCGCCGCAGAAACACCCAACAGCGTCATTGCGAACGCACCCATACTTAGGAATCGAATCATCGGAGAGTTTCCCTTTCGTCACAGAACCCGGTTGTCGAGGCAGTAGCTCTTCAGCCTACCCGGATCAGGGCCATTTGGAAGGCGCACAGAGTCAACACCCACTATCTAGTGGCGTCTCTCAAACGTCGGAGACACGATCGAAGCTGGCACGATTAGCAGAAGGAGTTGTTCGCATGCAAACTTAGATACAAGTCTTTGCAAACAAATGGGTTAGGGAAATCATCGCGACGAATCTCGACCTGGAGTTCGCTCTCGGTGAGCAACACCCAGACCTGACCTTGGATTCAACGAGGCAGGGGGGACAGGCGGCGGTGGGATTCGAACCCACGGATAGCGGATTTGCAATCCGCCCCCTTAGTCCACTCGGGCACGCCGCCATGTGATTCTTGCTGGTAGGCCGACCTTAGTACGCCTTCCCCTCCAGCGGGCACATATCTATAGTCTTCAAGCCCGTTACGGGCAACCCCAAAACCGCACTCAATCGCGCAAACCGACAGTCTAACTTCGGAAATCTACACGTCCAACCCAAGAACGCACTCCCCTCGGACCCGCCAGACCGACAGAACGCCGATCCGCCGTCGATTGCACCCTCAGCTTCATTCGAGACAGCCTAGTTCCGATATTCCGCCAGAGAGCCATCTATTTGACCAGAAAAGACCACTAAAGGCGGTATCCCTGATGTCCCATGACGGCAAACTAACACTCGGAATAATCGGTTGTGGCCACTGGGGACCAAACCACGTTCGCGTGTTCAACGAAATCGACCGGACCGAGGTCTCAGCCTGCTGCGACCTGAGTGACGACCGCCTCGCGCGCATCGCCGCCCGCTTTCCCAATGTTCGCACAACCAAAGACTACAAATCAATCCTCGCCGATGAAAAGATCGACGCCGTCGTTGTTGCGACTCCGACGAACACCCACTTTCGTTTCGTCCAAGAGGCCCTCCAGGCCGGCAAGCACGTTCTTGTCGAAAAACCCCTCTGCCAAACCGGCGCCGAGGGCGAAGCGCTCGCAGCACTCGCCAAGAGATCTGACCGCGTCCTGATGGTCGGGCATGTCTTCCTGTTCAACGCCGGAATCGCTCGCCTGCGCGACACGATCAAGAGCGGCGACCTCGGAGCGATTCATTACCTCGACGCAGTTAGGACTAACCTGGGACCCATACGCGGCGACGTAAACTCCCTCTACGATCTAGCCACCCACGACATCAGCATTTTTAATTATCTACAAGATGCCGCACCCGTGGCAGTGTCGTGCCTGGGAAGTCGCATCACCCAGGACGAAATTGAAGACGTTTGCTTTACAACGATCCAATACGCCGACGGAACCCTAGCCCATGTGCATGTTAGTTGGCTAAACCCGCGCAAGGTTCGGACGATGACCGTCGTCGGTTCCAAGCAGATGGCCCACTGGGATGACATTGATCCTGTCGATACACTTCGCGTCTACGACAAGGGTCTCGCCGAGGAACCCATGTACAACTCGTTCGGCGAGTTCCAATGCTCACTCCGAAGCGCCGACATGCACGTCCCCGCCATTCCCGTGGTAGAACCCCTCAAAAAGCAGGCCCAGGCGTTCGCGTCTTGGGTGCTCGATGGCACCCCATGCGGATGTGGCGCTGAAGACGGGCTTGTGGTTGTGCGAACGCTGGAAGCTGCGATGGAATCACTCGCAAACGGCGGGGTGATGTGCCCGATCGACTACGGCACCGCCCAATTGCTCAAACAAGCAGACGCTCCCACACGCGCGATTCTCGCAAACAGGCTAGCCGCAACACCAAAACGAAAAAAAACAAAAACGCCCGGCTCATCCATGAAACCAAAGAAAACTAACTACGAAACGACGAAACGCAGCATGCATTCATCCAACAACAAGACAGACCTACCAGGCAGCGCAACAACCATCGAATCAGGTTCAACCAAGAAGGGGTAAGAATATGACAAGAACCTCAACTGATGCATGCGTTTTCATACATCCGACCGCGATCTGCGAAGCGCCCATCAAGGGCGGCACGCGCGTATGGGCTTTCGTCCACGTCATGAACGGCGCAACGATCGGAAGTGACTGCAACATCTGCGACCACGCATTCGTAGAAGACGGCGCCGTCATCGGCAATCGCGTCACGCTAAAAAATGGCGTCATGGTATGGAACGGCGTCACGCTTCACGATGACGTCTTCGTAGGTCCGGGCGTCGTATTTACCAACGATCGGTATCCCCGAAGCTTGCGCATGCCAGAAATCGCAAAACTAGGAAGAACCGCCCAATCCATCAAGGTCCCCACCGCCGTCAATCGCGGCGCAAGCATTGGTGCAGGCGCAACGATCGTCGCCGGCATCACCATTGGAGAGTTCGCCATGATCGGCGCGGGTGCAGTCGTAACAAAAAGCGTCCCCGCCCATCGACTCGTCCACGGCAACCCCGCACGTCCCGCCGGATGGGTCTGTGTTTGCGGGCGACCGACCGAAAGCGACGAATCATGCAGCGAATGCGGACGCCGATGGCGCGTGGAGTGCGATAGTCTAATCGCAGTGGAGTAACCGCGTGTACAAAGGCAAAAAGCTCATCGCAATCATTCCCGCATTCAACGAAGAGGCCAAGATCGGTCACGTCGTTGACCGAATCGACGCCCAGCTAGTCGACAAAATTCTCGTCGTAGACGACGGATCCACAGACAAAACCGCAGAGGTCGCACGCCGTCAAGGCGCTACGGTACTCTCAACAGGAAACCCAACAGGCGTAGGCGCCGCCATCCGTCGAGGCATGCAGTACGGTCGCGACGCCAACTTCGATGTCGCAGTCATCCTCGCAGGAAACAACAAAGACGAACCCAAGGAAATCCCAAGGCTGCTCGACCCGATCTGTGACGAGGCCGCCGAGTTCGTCATGGGATCGCGGTATTTGCCTGGCGGATCATCCGGCGGCGACATGCCCATCTACCGAAGACTCGCTACGCGTCTTCATCCGTGGCTCATGAGTGTTTTCACCCGCAGGCGACTAACCGAAACGACAAACGGCTTCCGCGCCGTCCGCCTGTCCATCCTCGATGACAAGCGACTGCATCTGAATCAGAAATGGCTCGATACATACGGACTAGAAGTCTACTTCCTCTGGAAAGTTATCAAGCTCGGATACCGACACAAAGAAGTCCCGTGCACCAAGATCTACCCCTCAAAAAAACTCGGAATCACAAAAATGCGACCCGTCATCGACTGGTGGGCCATCCTCCGCCCGATCTTCCTACTGGGTTTCGGCATTCGCAGATAAGTTCTCCGAATCGTTATCGGAACCACTCCGATCTACGAATCCGAGTCTCGCCGCGCCCCTAGCTCCACTCACCCTTCTTTTCGGACGAAAAACTACTATTCGGATCCCACACAACAAAGCGAGGGAACCGTTATCAATAGATGTCGCAAAACCGGCTGCGCATAAACGCGCAAGCAATCGGAGTCAGTGCAACTGTGAACGTAATGCTCATCAATCCGCCTTGGCAGACCAAGGACGGAAACATCTGGCACGGTGTCAAGGGCACATCCCCGCCGCTGGGACTTTTGTACGTCGCGGCCTACGCCGAATCGCATGGCCACAAGGTTCGCGTAATTGATGTCGATGCAGAACAACTCTCGCTCGACGACATCGCCGACGCCGCCCGCAAAGATCAACCCGACTGGGTCGGAATCACCGCCGTCACCAAGCAGGTCGTCGCAGGAAAGCTCGCCGCCGACCGCATCAAAGAAGTGTCGCCGAATTCCAAGATCGTCATCGGCGGAATTCACGCAACCGCAATGCCAGAAGAGCTACTGCGAGAGGAGAGTATCGACTACGTCATCCGTGGCGAGGGCGAGGTTCCTTTCACTGCGCTTCTCGATGGCGAACCCATCGAGTCCATCGGCGGACTTTCCTACCTCGGCAAAAATCCACTTCAGCCATTTCACCACAACGACATGGCTGAACCAATCGAAGACCTCGACGCGCTCCCGACCCCCGCGTATCACCTGCTCCCATTCGACGCCTACAAACCAGCCCTAGGCGCCTATCGCCGCCTCCCCGCGATGAACATGACAATGACAAGGGGTTGCCCTGGCAAATGCACCTTCTGCAACTCCGCCGAAACCGCGCTGAGAACACGATCCCCAGAGCATCTGGTCAACGAAATTCAAAGGCTCCAGGCAACATACGGCATCCGCGAAGTAAGCTTCTACGACGACACCTTCACGATCTACAAGCAAAACGTGATGCAGCTTTGCGATCTAATCATCGAACGCGGGATTGATCTCACCTGGTCCTGTTTCGCAAGAACCGATTGCGTCAGTCCCGGTCTCCTCAAAAAAATGAAAGACGCCGGCTGTCATCAAATCCTCTTCGGACTCGAGTCCGCAGACCCCGGCATTCTCGAAACAATTAGAAAACCCATAGATATCGATCTAACCCGCCAGGCTGTCCGAATGGTGCAAGACGCAAAGATCGACGTCCGAGCAGCCTTCATGTTCGGGAACCCCGGCGAAACAATCGACACCATGCAGCGAACCATCGACTTCGCCGTTTCGCTTGACCCCGACATTTGTATTTTCAATATTACAACGCCATACCCCGGAACCCAGATGTTCGACTGGGCACACAAAAATGGCTACCTCAAAACACTCGACTGGGCAGAATACGACCTCGCCAACGCGGTCATGGAGTTACCCTCAGTCACCCGTGACGAAATCAACTTCATGTACCGCGCCGCCTATCGCGCGTTCTACTTCCGCCCGCGATACTTGCTCAAACGACTACTGCGACTCAGATCGTGGGACGACATAAAGGTTCACTACTACGCCTTCAAGTCGATCTTCGTGACCAGAACAACAAGCCGTCGAAACGTAGGGAAACTTGGAAAAAACGCCGCCGCCACGCGCAACGAAGCACCCAGCGTCGCAGCCGCCGCATGCTAACAACAGATACCGGAGGAAAGTAAGATGTCGATTCCGCTAGTAAACCTGCAACGCATGCACGATTCAATGCGCGACGAAATCCAAAACGCCATCAACGGCATCCTCGACCGCGGCGACTTCATTCTCGGCGATGAAGTCAAAGAGTTCGAAATGGAATTCGCAGAATATTGCGGAACAAAGCACTGCATCGGCGTAGGCAGCGGGCTCGACGCACTGACCATCTCACTCCGCGGTCTAGGCATCGGCCAAGGCGATGAAGTCATCGTCCAGGCAAACACCTTCGTAGCAACAGCCCTCGCCGTAAAACACGTCGGAGCAACCCCAGTCCTGGTAGATCATGATCCCGAAGGCTACGGACTAGACACCCGAAGGGTAGCAGAAGCAGTCACCGACAAAACAAAAGCGATCCTCCCCGTCCATCTCTATGGCCAACCATCAGACATGGACGAAATTAACGAAATCGCCAGAGAGAACGACTTGCTAGTCATCGAAGACGGCTGCCAAGCGCATGGTGCTCGCTACAAGGGTCAGCGCGTCGGGGGTCTCGGCGACGCGGGCGCGTTCAGCTTCTACCCCGGCAAAAACCTCGGCGGTCTAGGCGACGGCGGCGCGATCGTCACAAACAATGACAAACTAGCAGAGTGGGTCCGCTCCGCCAGAAACTACGGCTCCACCATCAAGTACCACCACACAGTGCAGGGATTCAATTCGCGCCTAGACAGCATCCAGGCAGCCGTCCTCCGCATAAAGCTTCGCAAGCTAGACGACTGGAACGCAAAGCGTCAGCACGCTGCCACCGTCTACCGAAAATTCCTAACAGGAAGCGCGATCGACCTCCCCACACAATTGACAGGCCGCGACCATGTGTACCACCTATTCGTCGTACGCGTCCCGCGCCGCGACGACCTACTCGCCCACCTTCATGAAAAGGGCATCGGCGCAGGAGTCCACTACCCAATCTCAATCAACCGCCAGATCGCCATGGAAGACTGCTGCAAAGTCCCCCAGCCACTGCCAGAATCAGAAACCCTATGCGACGAAATCATCTCGCTACCAATCGGTCCCTTCATCACCGAAGATGAAATCGAAACAGTAGCAACAGAAGTCGCAACCTGGGTAAAAGAAAACGCCCACGCCAGAGGAGGCGCAGCCCCAATCCCAGTCTAATACGAAAATCAATAGCGACCGCCGACGGGGGATGCGGCGGTCGCCCCTTTTCCCACGCCCCAACCGTCCGCTTCAATTAGACCACGCCCTTTCTAGCTCCGCGCTTTGTACGCGCCGGCAAGCCATTTCATGATCTGATCGTCAATGTCATTGCGGTTGCTAAGCGAAACACAGTGCGTCGCATTGTCGCAAAACGCGGTCGTGGTTTTCAGGCGTTTCGTCGCGCGCACCGTGGGCAGACGGAGTCCCAAATCGATCCGAGTCTTGGTAGGTGCTTTGGCGATCGCGAACGTGTACTTCCGGGCGAAAGTCGTTTGCGTCTTGCGCACCCCAACCGTCACGTCAGACCCAAGTTTCTTCATTTCGCGGACGAGCTTGTCGTAGACGGGCCGGAGCACTTCCTTGTCGCCCCTGAATTGAGCTTTCAGCATTTCTTCTTCTGTTGGGGGGTTGTCGCCTGCTTCTTGGCGAGTCGCTTCGGCGATGAGGTAACAGGTCGTCATGCCAAGCCCGTGCTCCGCCTTAAGAAACTTGCGGATATCGTTGCGGTCAGTAAGTCGCGACCGCTTAGCGATTCTAATCCACTCGTTCAGGGTTTTGCCGGTTCTGGTTTCTAGGTTCTTGATGACCGCGTCTTGCATTTGGGATGGGGATAAGGCCATGGGCGTGCTCCGAGTTAGGTTGGCTGATCAGCGGCAATGTTCTATCGCTCGGATGGGCGGGGGGCAATAGATCCCCCGACGAATGTGAGCTACCCTGAGTAGTAGGTAACGATCGCAGCTGTCACTTGATCGAATGCAAGCTTAGCGGCTCCTTGAAATGCGCGCATAGCAAGTCCGCCCAACAATGTTCTTACATGGGAACCCGGCCGACAGGGCTTCTTGTGCCGGGGCGTTATGGTTGGAGGAACAGAGTTGGTTTGTCAAAGATCTTGGGGTCGGTTCTTGTTCGTTTTTGGCGGATTCGCTCTGCTAGGATTTGTTTTGCCATTCTGATTTGCGGATCCGCCCCAGCGCTATACGCAATCGTTCGCTCAACCGGATAATCCGGCAAAATCGGTTTCCCTTCGAGCTCAAACCGATGCCCCGGCAAGAGAAGCAGCCCATCGTCCCCAACTCTTCGAATCCCCCCAACCGAGATAACATGCCCAACCGAAGGCTCACCAACCAAAGGTGCCCGGTGGTACTTGCGCACCTGGTCAACGATGATCTCCTTCGCACTTCGAGTACCGTCGGCGATTAGTATGACAACGGGTTTGGTCCATTCCGGATTGATTCGCATCTCAGGAGAATCTCGATCACTCCCCAAGAGGAACGCAAGAGGTCTGTGCCACATCCCCCCAAACCCATCGCGATAATCCAGGAGCAACCCGTCCACATCCTTCTGCAAACCAAGCAGCGAGTCATACTCCCCGCCACCGCCAAGCGTCGTCCAAGCATGAACGTAGGCAAACTTCAACCCGTCATGTTCGATCACGCGAACGCTATTATGGATCGCCCTCTGCATCGCCTCGTAAAGAGATTCCTTAACGGGCACAACGTCGATGTTGTAAGTAAGCCCAGCCTTCCGCCGAACCCGCAGCCTCACCGACCGACCTTCCGTCCCGGCAAACGCCGTCACAGGTTGATAAGTGAATCCATCGACCGAAACCAACTCATCACCAACGCGAACATCAACCCCGTCGCAAGGCGAGCCTTCAAGAATCCCCCGAACATGCCAACGCCCATCGATCCGCTCAGGAATAATCCCAACGTGCGCAACGTCGCCGGCGTTCCCGCCAAACACACCCCGCATATGCCAAAACTTCCACTGCTCGTCGTAGTAATATCCAAAATGCGAAATCCCCGCGTCATGAATCAACCGATTAACCCCAGCCGCGAACTGACGATGCGTCCGCGCCGACACAATCTCCTCGCGATGTTGCCCAATAAGAGTCCGCCATTTCCTCACCCCGACCAGATTCGGCGCGTTAGAATCGCCGACCAATTCAAGAATCCTCCCCAGCCGGGCTTCCGTCGTGGCAGGACTAAACTTCGTAAGTTCGCCGAAAGCAGGGCGGGCGCTCGCAAGTAAAGTCGCGCATGACAGCACGACCAAGGCGAAAAACGTGTACCGCGTCCGTTCGGATGACCGACTGCTATAGAGTGTGCGTACGATCGCGCTCACCAGCCCTTCATGTAAGAACCCATTCGTTTCCCGATTGTAGAGTCGAAGACGCCAGGGTCTCCCGTCGAAGGTCAAAGAAGTTGTAAGCGTTTGCGGCGGTGGTTGGTGTCGAAGCATGAGGAAAGCCAAGGCGGCTCTTTCCAGGGCGTGGCTCAGCGGTCGAATTGTGGTCGCGGTGGGGCGAAGTCGCTCCCATCGCGCAGTGCTTGCGCCCCAAGAATGGGACAGTCGTCAAAGGAACGGCAAAGTTTTCCTGAGCAACGTAACCCGCAACATGAAGTGGCCGACCATCCATTCGACCACAAGATAGTGTGCTATCGCGACTCGAAATCGCGCCTCAAACGCCTCAATCGGCGATCAATTCTCTTTTTTTCCTTGTCACTAGTGCCACATTTAGGTATATTGTGCGCATCAGAACCACGAATTGGCCGAAGTGCACTAGAGCATGAAGTTTTTCACAGGGCAATATGATCGATCGATCGACGCCAAGAACCGGATCCAGCTTCCATCGCAGCTCAGAGCTGTCGTGGACGAGACTCGTGACGGTTCCGGCTTGGTCGTCACTCTCGGCGAACATCGTGGGACGCTATCCATTTTTACAGAGCGTGGGTTTGAAGAGCTTGCGGTCAGAGTCGAAACGGAGTTCGAGTCTGGACCCGAGTGGCTGCGGTTTGAGCTTCAGTTCTACGCCCTCGCATCGAGGGTCGAGGCAGACAAACAAGGACGTTTAGTCTTGCCCGATCCGCTTGTAAAAAAGTCCAGGCTCGCCGAAGAGGTGTACCTCGTCGGACGCAAGGACAGGATCGACATCTGGGATCGCGCCGACTTGGACCGAGCATTGGGCATCGATTGGGAAGGCGACCAGTGGCCAGATTGGCCTCGCTATGTTCGAAGGAGACCAGCCTCGCCACAAGCCTCACCAAAGGAGTAGTCGCGGCAAGAAAGCAAAGAGCAAGCGATCGTAAAACAGGCCACCATCGCGTAGGCGGTAGAAGTGCAAGGATGCACCTCGCCCGCGCGAGCGGACGCAGGAAGTAAAGGACTAGGGCGGTGCGAGTGGCGGATAAGTCGCCATCGTGTGTACGTTGTCCTCAGACGCTACGTCTTCGGGCGTAACGGGCGCGAGCGTCCGCGTTGGGGGTGAGCGTCGCCACGGACGAGTGACGACCCCCCGATTTGTTGGTTGACAGATTGTGTGCGAATCCGAATCGATAGGCCACACCCCGGTACTACCGGAAGAAGTTCGCGATCTACTCGCCGTAAGCGAGGGCGACATCGTTGTCGATGCAACGGTCGGCCTCGGTGGACATAGTTCACTTCTCGCCAAGGCGCTCGGCGCAAGCGGTAGGCTCATCGGACTGGACGTAGACCCTCTGAATCTAGACATTGCCAGAAAGCGCCTAGAAGGCGTCACCCCGCGCGTTGATCTCTTGCAAGGCAACTTCGCCGAGCTGGGAGAGCTTCTTTCCTCGCTAGAAATCGCCAAAGTAGATGTCATACTCGCCGACCTGGGCGTCAGTTCAACCCAATTGGATCAAGGCGATCGTGGCTTTTCCTTTCGTCATGATGGCCCCCTCGACATGCGAATGGACCCCCGCCTCGAGGTCACGGCCGAGGACCTGGTCAACCGCTGGAAAGAAGACGACATGAGCAGTGCGTTATACTACAACGCGCAAGAGTTTCGCTCGCGAAAAATCGCCAAACGAATCTGTCATGTTCGCCGTGAAGGTCGCATCAAAACAACCAAGGAATTGGCGGCCATAGTTTGTAGATCGATGGGCGTTTCAGACGGCAATTCTCGCCGATCCAAGATTCATCCCGCCACCAAAACCTTCCAGGCGTTGCGGATGGCCGTCAACCAAGAGATACCAAACTTAGAGACCCTTCTCGAAATCGCGCCTAACTTCTTGAACCCCGGCGGCCGAATTGGCATCATCGCCTTTCATAGCGTCGAGGATAAAGTTGTAAAACTCGACTTTCGCAAGCGGAAGAGCGAAGAGGTTTACCAAGTTTTGACGAAGAAACCTGTAACGGCTTGCGAAGATGAACGATTAGCCAACCCGCGATCCCGAAGCGCGAAATTACGAGTTGCCAAAAGGTTAAGCGACTAGGGTTCGTGAGGCGGTTGCAATCGACAACAGGAGTGTGAAGCGATGGCGAGTGAAACGAAAGTCGGACTACTCGCTGGACTGGCGTTTATCGTCGTCTTTGCGGTGATTCTCGCAAACCGAGGTCAAGTCGATCCGCTTCTCTCACAAAAACCTCTCTCGACTGAGCGTCACGTAATCCTGGGCGAGCAATCCGTCCCCAAGGACCACTATCAAGCGAGAAAAACCTCCGTCGAGCTTCCAAAAGAAGGATTTCAACCGAACCACGCCGTCAAAGCCAGAACGGATCACTCTCCCGATCCCGACCAGAGAATCCTAGGCGAGCGTGCCACCCATCGCCCACAACCAGCAAAAAAGACCCTCCCGGGAACGCGCAACATCACGTTCGCCAACCAGGAACTCTCGCCCCAGATCGCAATCGCCAACAACCAACCTCGACCGCAAACCCGATTTCAAGAGATACAACCCAAAACGCAGATTCAATCCCCAGTATCCGACACGCAAGCCGTTGCTGCAAAGCAACCATTAGCTAATCCTCTAACACTACAACAACAGCTACCCTCTCAATTAGAGAAGCCGAAGGTTGCCGGGACAAAGTACGTCGTCCTCGCAGGCGACACGCTCTATGGCATCGCCGGGAAACATTACGCTAAGGGCGGGGGCAACGCAGTCCGCGCCATCGTCAAAGCAAACGGAGATACACTGCCCAATCCAGACAAGCTACGCGTCGGCACAGTCCTCGTCCTCCCAAAGCTTTCGCGCAACATCAAATCCAAGGCGAACCCGGCAGCTTCCGCTAGGAATAATCAACAGAAACAAGAACCAAAAAGAAAAACAAACACCGACCAGGGTTTCGACTGGTACCAGGTCAAAAAGGGCGACCGATACGCCAGTATCGCCAGAGAGAAACTAGGCGACGTAAAGCGATGGCGAGAGGTCTTCGAGCTCAACAAAGACAAGTTCCCCAACCCAGACCGCATCCGCGACGGCGTCTTAATCAAAATTCCAAAGTCAAAAGGGGGCAAAAAGGGTTGAACACGCTACGTCGATGTGTCATGGTCGCATCGCTCGCCGCCATTGCGATAGGCGTCGTGCACATTCGCGCGGAACAGTCGCGTTGCGCCTCCCAAGTGATGGCTACCGAAGGAAAATGGCTCGCCCTCCGCGGCGACCTCGGCGACCTCCAGGCAAGAAAGGCACGCTTGCGAACGCCGAACCGCTTACGAAACAGAAACTTCTTCTTCGACACCGGCCTCGTCCCCCCCGGTGAGTCAGAGGAATCGCCAGCGGACAAGTTAGCTTCGACGAATTCGTTTACAACGAACTGATTGAATCATGCCCAACGACCAGGCCGAGACCAGCCATCTTCGAATTCGGGCGGCGGTTCTTGTCTGCGTTTGCGTCTCGATTCTCTTCATAGGACTCGGCGCCAGACTCTACCAAATCAACACGGAGTTCTCAGCAAAGCTCACCGCCATCGCCAGAGGGCAACAGCAAAGCGGCTCGGTCCTACCAGCAAGGCGAGGAATGATCCTAGATGTACGGGGAAGGGTCATTGCCAGCACCGAGTCAAGACCAGACGTCTTCGTAGACGCGACCTTGGTCAAAGACATCGAAAGACTCGCCGCAAAGTTGGCCTCACGAGTAAACGAACCGGCCGCCGCTATCGCCGAAAAAATCCGAGCACGACCCGACTCGCGTTTCATCATCGTCGCTCGAGAGATTGACGACGTAACCGAAGACGCAGTCTCGACGCTGGGAGAAGCAGCAGTCGGTCTATCACAAAGAGCCGTACGAACCTACCCACTTCACGAATCCATGGCCCACGTCCTCGGCTGGGTCGGTCATGATGGCGAAGGAATGGAAGGGCTAGAGTTAGAATACGACAAACACCTCGCTGGCACCCAAGGATGGCGCGGAACTATTCGCGACGCAAGACGCAGGGCGATAGGCAGATCGGAAAGAGGACCCGTCGCGCCACAAGACGGCGGTCACATCGTCTTAACCATAGACGCCGAAATCCAACGAGTCACAGAGAACGCCCTCGCACGCGCCGTCCTCGACAAACGCGCCGAAAGCGGTGTCGCGGTTGTCATGTCAGCAAGAACCGGGGAAGTCCGCGCGATGGCATGCTACCCCACCTTCGACGCCAACGAAGCTCCGACTATTCCGGCGGCAGTCCGACGAAACCGATCCGTCACAGACCCGACAGAACCAGGCAGCACTTTCAAGCCCATCATCATGAGCAGCGCGCTAGACGGCGGCTTCGTTTCAAGAACAGAGAAGATCGACTGCGAAATGGGCACACTTCGTCTAGGGCGCCGCGTCGTGAAAGATACAAAACCCCACGGATTAATGAATGTAAAGGGCATCATCGCCAACAGCAGTAACATCGGCATGACCAAGATCGGCATGCGAATGGGCAACGAGGTCTTGCACGACACAGTCCGCCGCTTCGGATTCGGATCGATCACCGAGGTCGGGTTCCCAGGCGAGGCTCGCGGTCTAGTTCGCCCGCTAAAAAAATGGAGTCGGTCTTCGACCCCATCCGTATCTTATGGTTACGAGGTCAGCGTCACCGCGCTTCAATTGGCAACCGCCTTCGTAGCCCTCGTCAACGACGGCGTACTACTCCGCCCCAGGCTCGTCCGCGCGATCCTAGATGCAAGCGGCGACGTCTCCCAGGAATTCGTAGATCCAGACCCGCTTCGAAGAGTCGCCTCGACTGAAGTGTCACGCTACGTCACTCGCGAGCTAATGCGAGCCGTCGTCGAAGAGGGCGGCGGACACAGAGCACGCTCAGACAATTACACCGTCATGGGCAAAACTGGAACCGCAAAACTCCTCTACAAAGACAAACCCGCCTACGAACCAGGAGCTTATCTCGGCACCTTCGTAGGCGCCGCCCCCATCGGATCCCCGGAATTGGTCGCCGTCGTTATGATTCGCCGTCCCGCCCAAGGTCTCGCGTATTACGGCGGAGCGGTCTCCGCCCCAGCCGTCAAAGATATTCTCGATCGATCGCTAGCCTACCTCGGCGTACTCCCAGACCGCCCCAAGGAAGCCAGGCAAGCCACGTATCGACCCTGAAATCGCCACGATTGGCCTGTGCGGATCCTGTGGGTTGCATGTGAATTCCCTTGTCCAGGGACGTTCGCATTTCGCAGGGCTCACTTGCCGATTATGATCTGCCAACATGGGGGAGGGATTTGTCAAAACGAAAATGAACACCGAAGTGCGACACCTTTGTGAATTGTTCCGCCACGCCGGCGTAGTGCCCGTAGAAAGCGGCCCCATACCCGAGGTTCCGGTCCGCGCAATCCAAAACGACTCTCGCAACGTCACTGGTGGCGCATGCTTCGTGGCTGTCCGCGGCGGCGGCGCAGATGGCCACGACTTCATCGAGAGCGCCATAGCAAGAGGGGCGACGTCGATCGTCTGCGAACGAAAGTTAGTCATGCCCACTGGAGTAGTCGCGGTCCGAGTCGCCGACTCTCGCGAAGCGCTAGCCAAACTCGCCGCCGCCAACCAAGGCTTACGAGGCCAAGGCTCAACGCGTTTCCCGCTAGTCGGCATCACCGGCACAAACGGCAAGACAACAATCGCCTGGATGCTCCGCTCAATTCTAAATGGCGCAGGTCACCCAGCAGCGCTTCTAGGAACAATCGAGTACGACCTGGTCTCACGAAAACAAGAAGCACCCCTTACCACCCCAGGCCAACTAGAGCTTGCGAAACTCCTAAGACAAGCACGAGACGCCGGCGCCAAATTCGGTGTCCTAGAAGTATCCTCCCACGCCCTCGACCAACGTCGCTGCCACGGACTATCATTCGCGACCGCAATCTTCACAAACCTCTCAGGCGACCATCTAGACTACCACGGATCAATGGGAAAATACTTCGCCGCCAAGCGTCGCCTCTTTGATCTACTCGAAGAAAACGGCGCAGCCATTATCAACATAGACGACCCACTCGGAGAAAAACTTGCCAAAGAGTACGGACCAAACGCCATCCGATACGCGCTAGATTCAACGGCTGACGTCACCGGCACCATAGAGTCTATGGACCAATTCGCAACGACGCTACGAATCCAGGCGGACGCGTGCGATGAGTCCGTCAAACTCTCACTAGTCGGAAAACACAACGCATCAAACGTCCTGGCCGTGTTCGCAGCAGCAAGATCCTGCGGATTGACCGTCACCGAAATAGTCCAAGGTCTAAAACACATATCCGGAGTACCCGGCAGGTTGCAGCGCGTCCAAAACCAAGACCACCCCTTCTCCGTCTTCGTAGACTACGCCCACACCGATGACGCCCTACAAAACGCCCTCGGTGCAGTCAGACCGCTAACAAAGGGGCGTCTGATCTGCGTATTCGGCTGCGGCGGCGACCGCGACCGCACGAAACGACCAAGAATGGCAGCCGCAGTTGCCCAGCGCGCAGACATCGCAGTCGTAACCAGCGACAACCCCAGAACAGAACCCCCGATGAAAATCATAGAAGACATTTTGCCCGGCTTCGACGACGCGAACACTCGCGCCACAGCACGTTCGTGCCAGCCCCTGCGTTCCTGTCAGATAGAAGTAAACCCAGACCGAAGAGCCGCAATCGCTCTAGCGATTCAATTAGCGCAAGACGGCGACACAATTCTAATCGCCGGCAAGGGTCACGAGGACTACCAGCTCGTCGGCGACACTGTACGATCCTTCGACGATGCGAAAGTCGCGCAAGAGTTGATGACCCCAGCGACAATCACGGAGGACGTCGTATGATCGCCATGAAGCTGACAAACATCGCCGAAGCGATCGCCGCACAATGTGTCGATGCTCGCGATCACCAGTCCATCATCGTCCGTCGCATCACCACAGACTCACGCGATGTCCAACCAGGCGATCTCTTCATCGCGATTCGCGGTGACAGGTTCGATGGCCACGCCTACATGTCTCAGGCAATCGCAGACGGCGCAGTTGCATGCATCGCAGACCCCGCCGGTCATTTGCATGCGATCGAGATAGGCAAAGAAATAAACGCCCCAATCCTTCTCGTCGAAGACACAATCACCGCCCTAGGCGACCTCGCAGCCCACTACCGGCGAAATCATATCCCGGTAGGAATGACAATCGTCGCCGTGACCGGCAGCAACGGCAAAACAACCACAAAGGAAATGCTCGACCACATACTAAACGGTTCCCTCCCAGGCCGCGCCTCGATCAAGAGCTACAACAACCAAATCGGCGTACCCCTGACACTGCTCTCCGCCGAGCCAGAAGATCGATATCTCATCGTAGAGGTCGGAAGCAACTCCCCCGGCGAAATAGAAATGCTAGCCGAGATCACAGCACCACACGTCGCCGTCATAACCTCAATCGGCGAAGCCCATCTCGAAGGTCTTGGCGATTTACACTCAGTCGCCGCCGAAAAAACGTCAATCCTAGACCACGTCCTGGAGGGAGGCCTCGCAGTCGTAAACGTAGACAGCGCCGAAATCAGACCCTTCCTGCAAAAATACCCAGACCTCCGCGTCTTCACAGTAGGCAGAAGTCCTTACGCTCAGCTCTCCGTCGCCAACGCGTCATCATCCATCGAAAAAACGACCTTCGAACTAGAGGGACGATTTCGCATAGAGCTACCAATGCCAGGAACCCACCACGCAACCAACGCCGCCGCCGCCTTTGCCGTCGCAAGATGGTTCGGCGTCGCCGTCAACGAAATTATTTCAGCGCTAGCTTCTTTCACCCCCCCAAAGGGTCGCACTCACCGCGTCGATGCAGGCGGCATAACAATCATCGACGACGCCTACAACGCAAACCCCTCAAGCGTACTAGCAGCCATCGACGCACTTACCGGCGGAACAGAATCTCGAAAAGTATTAGTGCTAGGCGACATGCTAGAACTAGGGGCAGAAGCAAGCGAGTGTCACGACAGAGTCGTAAGAGCAGCCATGGCAGCAGGCGTTGATGTCCTGGTAGCCGTCGGAAGTCAAACCCTAAAAGCCGCCACCCACCTCTTGCCAGATTTCGGACGCGCGATGGTCGTCTCCTGTGTCGATACCGACACCGCCGTCGATCTCGTAGACGACGTCGTTGCCGTTGGTGACACGGTGTGGGTCAAAGGCTCGCGTGCCATGCGCCTAGATCGCGTAGTATCAAGGCTGTCGCGCCGAGTCAGTAAACCAATCCCGGTCGCACAGATTTCTTAGAAACAAAAAGGCGTCGCTTAGTGCTCTACCATCTACTGCAAAGAATCTTCGAAGGAAAACATTACGCCTACGAGAACGTTCTGTTCCGCGGCGCATGCGCCGCCGTCTTCGCTTTCATAGTCATCTTAGTGCTCGCCCCCGGGATGATCCGCCGACTCATCAAGTGGAAACTAGGCGACAGACCAGAGTTCGACCACGCATCCTTAAACGAGCTAACCCGCGACAAAGCAAACGTCCCAACAATGGGCGGAATGCTAATGCTCGCAGCCGTCGCCATCGCGGTACTTCTCCTATCAGATCTAACAAATTTCTACGTCCGCATGAGTCTGGTCTGTCTAGTATGGCTCGGCGTCCTCGGCGCAGCGGACGACTGGCTAAAACTAACCGCCGGTCAGCAAGAAGGCTCCCGCCACGGCCTCCGCACAATAGAAAAACTACTATTCCAGGTAGGATTGGGAGTCGTCCTGGGTTACTTCATCTTCAAACACGGCAGTCACAACTACGCCGTCATGAGTCCCCTGGTCCAGGAAGGAGCAACCCCAGCTTACAAAATCCTAAGCGTCCCGTTCTACAAGTCCGGCCTGCAACTTTCAACCGCCATGTTCATGGTCGTGACCGTCTTCGTAATGACCGGCACCTCCAACGCAGTAAATCTAACCGACGGCATGGACGGTCTAGCTTCCGGTTGCGTCGCAGTCTGCGCGCTAGTCTTCGCCGTTTTAACCTACGTCGTCGGAACTGAAGACATAGCTGCAAAACTCTTAATGCTCCACGTCCCCAAAACAGACGAGCTAGTCATCCTCTGCGGCGCCATCATGGGCGCCTGCATGGGCTTCCTCTGGTACAACTGTCACCCCGCAAAGGTCTTCATGGGCGACACCGGCTCGCTTCCGCTAGGAGGTCTCATAGGCTTCGTCGCCGTGGTCACAAGACAAGAGTTAATGCTACTAATCGCCGGCGGCGTCTTCGTAATCGAGGCGCTATCTGTAATGATGCAAGTCGGCTACTTCAAATGGACAGGCGGACGAAGAATCTTCCGCTGCGCCCCAATCCACCACCACTTCCACCTGGGAGGCTGGAGCGAACCACAAACAGTCGTAAGATTCTGGCTACTAGCAGCCATGTTCGCCTTCGCCGCACTCGCTACAATCAAACTTCGGTAAGAGCATTGAGAGTGTAGGGGTGGCATGGTCCACGCTGGCGTGGCCATGTTGAATGAAGATCGAACGCCGGTTCGGCGACTGGCGTGCGTCTCGATTTCTGAGAGAGTTAATTTGAGCCATGTAGATGGGGATGAAAGCCCGTTGCTCCCGGGTTAGTTTACGAGCATCATCGTGAGACTAGCCCACCTAACACAAAGGAGCAACGGACATGGACGATTGTAAGGTTTTTGTCGGATTG
>JAJDDZ010000346.1 GCA_029260025.1 Phycisphaerae bacterium
AAAGGTACATGAAAAGCGTTGTTTTTTCATGCGCGCTAAGCCATCCCTGTGTCACGGCCGTGGCCAGATGGGCTGCTTAGCGACGCTTGCCTTGGCGGGTTGGCTAGCTGGGACTCGTCTGGCCACCTTTATGGGCACACCAGTTAGTTTGCCCTCTCCCAATCACGTCAGATCGGTTTCCGCAAGTTCACCTTGAGTGCAAATCGCCCGCGAGAGATTGTCTCTTGTTGGCAGGACATCGGTATGCGCATTTCTATTGAAGGAGAAGGAACATGTACATGACAAATGTAATAGCCTTAACCCCGGGATCAATGAGATTGCGGAGTTTTGGTATGCGTGCCCTGAAAGGCATGTGTATCGCCCTCTTCGCTTGTACGCTGAATGACCAGGCGTTCGCCGAACGCGTACCCGGAGGAGCAAACTGCAACGACTTTGTCCAGAATGGCGAATTCGAACTCAATGCCAACTACTGGCAACTCATCGAACATGCAGAGGCAAACTGGTATGGCGGCCCAGGATGGGATGGCGTACTAGGACATTTCTTTATCAACCACGCCCCTGGACAGGTACCGGAGACGAATCAGGCCATCACCGGACTGTCTATGGGAACCCAGTACATCGTCTCGGGGTACTACAAGCGGCATACTGAAGCCTTCGGGAATCCAAACTTGCTGGTGATGCTAAACGATGATCTGTTCTTTGAGGCAGGCGGGACGGTCGCCGCCGGATGGACCTTCTTTTCCTTTCCCTTCACAGCAAACGCTACGTCTATTCTTCTTCGTTTCTTGGCACAAGTAACGGGCGACGACGCCTACTACATCGACAACATTAAGCTCGAACCAGTTGAATGCGTGGATCTCTGCGGAAACGGGATTCTCGATCTCAACGAAATCTGCGACGACGGCAATAAGTTGGATTGTGACGGGTGCCGAAGCGATTGCTCGGCTGTTGAAACTGGGTGCGGCGATGGATTTGTCTGTGGTACTGAGGAGTGTGACGACGGAAACAACATTGACTACGACGGATGTTCCGCCTTATGCATCAGCTCCGACCTCGACTATGAATGTCGAATTGTTTCCGCTCCCAGCACGCAGGAGCAGGTTGCGGAACTTCCTTCTGGCATAGCCGCCGTTGGCACGGGCGATACATTCTTCGTCGAGTTTTGGGCGACAGATTCGGGCGAGATCAACACGGGGCTAATCAGCGTTTACGCCGACTTGGACCACCCGGAGAGCAGCGTTACATGTGAAGCCGCGGATGGTTCGACTTTGTTCAGTTTGTTTCCAGGCGGAACGTGCGAGAGCCTGATCGTTAATGAACTCGGTGGTAGTCAGCTCGATTCGGATGTCGGGGTCCAGCCGAATTGGGCTCGGATTGCCGCGGCGACTCTTACAGCTGTCGAAACCGGCACGGCCAGCTTTTCGCTCCTGCCCGCAGCCACAGAAAGTTCCGCTCACGGGAGAGGCATCATCGCCCCCGAGAATATTCAATACGGATCATGTTCGGTTGAGATCGTCTGCCCGTGCATTTACGACTTAGACAACAACTGCAACGTGGCTGGTGGTGACCTTGGGCTGTTTGCGCCCTGCTGGAACCTCAACGACGCCGACCTCGATTGGGATACGTTTGATTGCCATCACAAAGATTTCGACATGAGCGGTACGGTGAGCGGCGGAGACCTCGGATGGTTTGCGGGATCGTGGAACACAACGTGCGATCTCATCGATCCCATCGCCGATTACCCCGCCCAGCGTCAATGCACGCCACCTCTGGTCTGTCCGTTGATGACGCCACTAGGATCTCCAGCATTCACAGGTATCGCTGCTGAGAACCAGTCCAAGAACAACGAGGACTCGGTGATTCTCTCGCTTCGCCTCGATGTTCCGCAACATTCGAAGTTGCCTAGGTGGCGACGGAATATAGCTAGCGCCGCACGCCTCCGAGAGGGCGAGCGAATTCGTGCGGAAGTTTGGGTGAAAGATACCAGTGCGATGTCGAGCGGTCTCACCGTTGTGTATGTCGATCTCAACTTCGACCCATCACAACTCGAGGTTGTCTCTATCAAGCGAGGCGAAACATTCTCTCTGTTTTTTGATCCAACAGTGGCGCATACAGATGGGGTTGTACACCAACTTGGTGGTGCGACACTTGACTACGGCATCGCTGCGAACTCTTGGGTACAAGTCGCCACCGTTGAACTTGAGGCACTAATCGATGCACCGAGAGTAATCGTCTCGCTCCGTCCGAGCGACGGTGAAGCCGTATCGCGATACGGGCGGGGTCTTGTGCCCACTGATCAAATACAAGTCATCTCGCAATTCGAGGTGAAATCCAATCATCGTCTTAACAAACATGAAGATCGGTAGATGGATCGCTCTGGATACTTGGGAAATAGACGAGACAAGGTCCATAAGGGGCAACAGAATTTGGAGGAAAATACAATGACATCGAATCGTTTTCAACGAAACGGGCGGCTCGCGATTACGGTCGCAGTATTGATGATGGGTTCCAATTCAGCCCGGGGCCAGGAGGCGGACTTCGATTACCGCTGTGTGGTAGTCGATACGCCCACGGCCCTGGATCAGAATACCAGTCTACCTATCGGCATCACAGAATCACTCGTGGGTTCGACGTTTCATGTCGAGTATTGGGCCACGGATTCCGGGGCGACAAACTCAGGGATCGTGAGCGCCTACGCAGACTTGGCCTATCCCGCCGACCTTGTTACTTGCGGAACCGTGACCGGCTCCGCGACGTTCAACATTTTTCCGGGCGGGACGTGCGAAGATGGCACCATTAACGATTTGGGCGGAAGTCAATTCAATAGCGGAGTAGCCGTTGAGCCGCAGTGGATACGAATCGCTGCCGTTACGTTCATGGCAGACACCTCGGGTTTGGTAGAATTCGCTCTGGCACCCGCCATCTCTGAGTCGTCGGCATTTGCACGGGGATTGGTACCTCCCGAAAACATCCAATACGGAAGTTGCAGTGTCATGCTGGGAACCTTCGGCGCATGTTGCCAATTCGATGGAACTTGTGCTGATGATACATTCGAGGTGTCCTGTCTGTCCGAGATTGGTTACGACTGGCATGACGGGATGAGTTGCTCGCAGGTCACGTGCGCCGTAGTCCCAACAGCGTCAAGTTGGGGGCTCACCGTCCTGGCCCTCCTAGTCCTATCCGTTACGAGTGTCATTCTAGTTCGACGTCCGGTAATGAACCGTCCTTTCTAAATCAGGTTGCTGGATACGAGGCGACGGTACTGATCACTGTGGCCGGCAAGTGAACAAACAAACCGCGTAGGCGTAAACACCTGCGCGGTTTGTTACCGGCTCAGGGACCAACCCTGTGAGAGTTTACCCTAGGCCTTCCCATTGTCCCGTCAAGACACATTGTCACTTGCGTTCCGCCTCGTTCGTGTGTAGGTAAGAACAAGGTGATCAGGCAGCGGAAGAAGAACCATGTCTTTGGACTCCGCCAAAAGGCGATCAGCCAAGTTCGTGAGAAGCAAAGTGGCCTTCGACACAACAACCGTAGCACGGTAGCATCGGACCATGTCCACGAAAACCCAAATGCGAATCCTTCAGGAATTGCCCGAGGGAACACAAATCCACATTGAGCGAAGTGCTAATCGCTGGCGTGCGACGATCACATACGGCGAATACAGCGAGACAATCGAGACGACTTCTCCATTCTCGTGCCTCAAGCAGGCGGCAAAGGCACTGAACAAGCACACCCAGCACGTTCCGACACTGAAGGCGGGTCAACGCCCTAAGAAATATGACGAAGACGATTGACGACCAGCGTCCCGATTGATCCGCACCGCTACTTCTGCGGCAGCTTGGGCCGATCGCCGACGTCAATCAGCTTGGCACCGATGGTGAACTCTTTACCGACATGCCTCGGGCTATTCAGATCGAAGGTCAGCATGTAGCTGCCAATCGCGCCCTCTATGTAATGCTCCTTTGATGGTTGAAAGCTGATGATCGTGGAGTGTCCGCGCTGCGTTTGTATGTACGGAACCGGGTCGCCGTACACGTCGAGCAGTCGAATTGTCCAAGCCTTGTCGAGACCGTCGAACTGCATCGTATAGAACGGCGGACACAGGCCCGAACCACATCCGGGGCAGCCATTAGGCCATTTTACTCTGCAGTTTTGCGGCAGGAAATCGATCAATCGGCATGGCCAGTGCCAGCA
>JAJDDZ010000347.1 GCA_029260025.1 Phycisphaerae bacterium
TGCGATGACGGCAACTTCTGTACTTCCGCCGACACTTGTGCGAATGGGATATGTGCCGGCGCGGTCGCAACCTGCGGCGACGACATATGCGATCCAGTCGGAATGCGATGCCTTGGGTGCCTAAACAACGTTGACTGCGACGACGGCAACCCCTGCACGGATAACGTCTGTGACGCGTCCTTGCTATGTCGCAACCCTTCCATTTGTCCAACACACGCTGACCCCTGCATCATCAATACTTGCGATCCCGGAACGCTTTCGTGCAACCCGATCCCTGTTCCGTGTGCGGCGGGCGACGAATGCTTTGCGGGTGAATGCTTCACGACGTGTCAAACGGTCCTCGACTGTGACGACTCTATCGGATGCACGACGGACACCTGCGAACTGGTTCTCCCGGCAGATGGTCAACCAATCGAAATCTGCCTTCATGCGACGGACGACACATTGTGCGAGACAGGTTTGTTCTGTTCACAACAACGATGCGAAGAAGGGGTCGGATGCGTTCTGGATTACGAGTGTATCTCACAAACGGGGAATCCGTGTCCCGATCAAGCGGGCTGCGACGAACTCGCTGACAACTGCGGTGGATGCCTCGCGCCTATCGTTGACGGAATTGGCCCCCGCTACCTCTCGATCGCACCGCAAGATCAAGGGGCTACACCGGTCGCGATGCTCGTCATCGGAGAATGCGGCGATACCGATGTCGCGTGCCTATCTAGCTATGTGCAGAGCATCTGCGTAGGCGGAAATAACGCCGGTCTGACCTGTCAAACTGATGCTAACTGTCCTAAGCTTTGCGAACTCGGCGTGAACCACCTTCAGGCGTGTTCGTTTGACGTTGACTGTAGTGAAGGGGGAGGCCGTTGCCTCGGGTCGTGCTCCGGATTCGGGATTGGACCGGTACCATCGTTCCACCCGGCGAGCTTCTGGGGCGAGATCCGCGTCGGGGGGATCGAAATACGTCCGGCGACAAGCTACGAAGTCCACGCCGTTTGCGATTTCGGGATCGGACAGGTGATGTCTGCGGCCAACGTGGGAACAACATACAAATGGGGTGATGCGGACGGCGATAGTTTGGTTAACGTCTCCGACATCGTCGCCGTTGTTGACATCGTTAAACAGGTAGCGAATCTTACGACACCATTCGAGGGCGGGAACATGTGGCCTTGCGATCTGGACACGCGAGCTAACGTGTCTGACATTACTGTCGTAGTCGATGCCGTGAAAGGTGCCCAGTACCCATGTAGCTCGATTTGCCCGTAGGCGCGTGCTGTGGCCTTATTCGAATGCACGGGCTTTCGACGAGAAAACTGCGTTCGGTGAGGTCGAGGCCATTCTCACGACCCATGCCAGTTGTTGCGCAAACGAGCGAACGACGACGCACTGCGCCCGACAGGACTTGAACCTGTGACCTCCGGTTTAGGAAACCGGAGGTACGCTCATGAGTCGTTGTCACACGCGCACTTATGGGCGTTATTTCGGGCGAAAAACCGGATGAGCACTGACTTCACACTCACTACAGAGTGAGTGCGTGGTAGCAACACGGTAATGACTGACACCAAAATGACACCGACGCGGGCAAAGTGAGGTATCCTCAGCAGTTCCGACCATACGGACCACCTCCTTGCCACAAACCTCATGCAGCTCGATTGGCGAGAGCTCGCGCATAAGAGTACAGAATGTCGCCGTGAATAGAAGCGCGACAATTGTAGGAAGCAGCAACGAAATGTATAACTCCTCCCATTGAAATAAGCCTTCTTGAAAGGTCTTTGAACATGTCATGTGAATCAGACCGCTGGACAAGACCAGTGTGGCCGAGGAGGAGGTGGTGGCTAATGCCCTTCTATCTGTTCGAGTGGTGCATGGAATGGGCGTCGTATATTATGTCACGCCAAGCGTCTTTTAAAGTGCTGGAGTTCATAGGTCGCATGTCAGTACTTGTTGCAGTAATTTTCTATTTTCTGGAAGCGGACGACCGTAAGCAAACCGCTCACCGTATTGCGTGGCACGTGATAAACTCGGCAAACGGACAAAGTGGAGACGGCGGGCGAAGCGACGCGTTGGAGTTCCTCAACCGCGAACGCGTGGATCTTCAACACTTGGATGCAAATAATGCATTTCTGCAAGGGATCAATCTACCGGCTGCGAAGCTACCATTTTCCAACTTCAGGAAGGCGAGTTTATCGAGTGCGAATTTTCAAGGTGCGGCGTTAGTAAGAACGGATTTTCGTGATGCACTCCTTTCTAAGGCGGACCTGAGTTACTCGTACCTGTGGCAAGCAAACCTACGCGGCGCTTTGCTGACTAAGAGCAATCTCCAAGAGGCAACGTTGCGAATGGCCGACTTACGCGGAGCGTTTATGCTCAACACACAGCTTGACGGAGCCAACATTGATCTAGCAAACTTCAAGGGTGCCAAAGAGTTAAGCATCGATGCACTCAAGACTGCTAAGAAATGGGAGTTAGCATGCTACGACAAGAAAATCGCCTTCAAGTTGGGACTCCCAATATCAATTAAGTGTGATAAGTATTGGGATACCGTTGACTCTGAAACGGGCTACAACGAAGACTCAGAAGTAGACGAGTAAGACTCTGCGCCTCGTAAGTAATGCTACCCTCCGAGAGAATGTCGATTCTGGAATTGCGCTCCGCCCGGACTTGGTTCCTCCAACAGACGGCTAATATGTTCCTTGTAACGGCTCCTTTTGGCAATTATCAAAACGTTCGTTGTTATTGCCGAACTAATCAGCCCTGGGCTGGCTAGAATAGCGTTCTTGACCACCTACGTGTCGAGCAGGGAGTCCTCATCTGAAATCGCCTCAGCGATACTAAAAACGCCGTTTTTCGCACAAAGATGGGCGATCTTTCAACCCGTTACAGTGGCGCTACACTGGCGCTCGGGTGGCGCTACGCTGGTCTTACAGACTCGATGACACCAAACAGACACTGAAACTGCCGGAACGATCCCGTGGGCGGCTGTTTTGGTGTCACACCGAGCCACCGTGTCATCCCTCGATTTGCCGTTTTCCGTAATCAACAACACGCCCATTTTCTGCAACATAAATGGGCAAGCCGAGTTCTTTCAGCCGACATACCTCGCGCCGGATACCTTCCTTAAGGCCTTCTCCGATTGTGCGAAGACGATCTTCCAAGAAGCTCTGATCCACCTCTTCATTGTGCATCGCGTGCTTGCCTTTCAATTTGTGCCAGTCGGTTGGCATCCATCACTAACGGTTCGGCGCCACGAGTTCCTTGAGCCACAACGACTATTTCAGCACCGGAATTATCGCACATAGTCCATGTATTTACCAGCGATCGATACAATTCAAAGAAGTTGCGGAGTCCGCGCCAGTATCGCCGAGTAATAGTCTCGGCAGGAACATCGTGCCCTCCTTGCTGCACTCGTGCCGCAACGCGGGACTGAGCGAGCTTTGGGCTTGATAGCCAGATGTACACTAGATGAAGAACAAAACCAGACTCCTGAGCCTCTTTCAGAAAACCAACATACGAACGTGATGCAAGGGTTGTCTCGAAGGCAAAGCTCTGCCTCTGATTTCTCATTTTACGAATCCGTTGATGCATGATGCGACCGGCATCAAATGCTGAACTCTCAGGCGAGTATGGTGACAACCCCTTGGCAATCAAATCTGCGTTAACGAATTGGTCTATATTCAACGCTTCTGGAAGCAGGGCTGCCGCGGTAGTCGACTTACCGGCACCGTTGGGACCGCCGAGGATGAAGATTTCGGGATTATTCATCGCATGCGTAGCATACCATCAATCAGCCACAGTAGCATCTTTACCCTCCGAGTCGGCCCGATGTTTCCCTTCCCTGACTAGCCTTTACTGAAATTATTTTCATCTCAAGCTATAATGTTGATCTTCATCGATGATTCTGGAGACAACATGAAAACAGAGAAAAAGTCACCAAGGATCTCTCTTCCTCCGGGATGGCCTCATGCTGTTCAGTCAGCCATGCTGCACGTTATTTCGTTGGCCCAGTTTGCTCTTACACACGCCCGCGGTTGGGCAGTCAAGAGCCCCATCGCTCGTGTTCGACTGAAAGCCGAAAACGATCGACTTCGGCAAGAAGTAGCATGCCTCAATGAAGTGATCGGTATCAAAGATGCTCGAATGGAACGCGTAGATCCACAGAAACGCCCGCACTATTCGTCCACAGAACGGATGGCTATTCTTGAGCTGCGCGCGGCTCACAACTGGAGTACACAACAGACCGCAGACACATTTCTGGTCACGCCAGCCACGATCGCATCCTGGATGAAGCGACTCGATGAGCAAGGACCGGACGCTTTCGTACAGGTCCGCGAGCCAGTCAACAAATTTCCAAACTTCGTCCGTTACGCGGTCCAACGACTGAAAACGCTGTGCCCAACGCTGGGCAAGGTCAAGATGGCCAAGATACTGTGCCGCGCAGGCCTCCATCTTGGCAGCACGACGGTCGGACGGATTCTCAAGGAAGCGCCACATCTCGCGACACCGAACTCGGCTGAGGCGAGCGGTCGTGTGGTAACGGCAAAGAAACCGAATCATGTTTGGCACATCGATCTAACGACTGTGCCTATCGGTGGAGGCTTCTGGGTTCCGTGGTTGCCATTTGCGTTGCCGCAGTGTTGGCCATTCGCTTGGTGGCTAGCCGTAATCATCGACCATTACTCGCGTCGGGCGATGGGAGTTGCCCTCTACGCGAAACCTCCGACGTCGCTCGCCATTCGTGCCTTTCTCGGAAGAACGATCTCCGATACGAAAGTGATGCCCAACCACTTCATTTGCGACAAAGGCAGCATTTTCTGGTGCGCAGATTTCAAACAATGGTGTCAGAGCAAAGCAATCCGTGTGCGGTTCGGCGCTGTAGGGAAAGACGGCAGCATCGCTGTAGTCGAACGGTTCATCCGAACCCTAAAGGACGAGTCGACGCGCAGGACCATGGTTCCTCGGCGACGAGAAGTGTTTCGGAATGAGCTCACTTCCTATTTTGATTGGTACAACGAACATCGTCCTCATGCAACTCTCGGTGACATGACGCCAAACGAGGTCTACTTCCACTTGCAACCAGCGAATCGAACCCCGCAAACATTGGCCTCGGAGTGCGCGATGTGCAGAACCTCGGACAATCATCGCCGGACAACCGGGAGATCGCTTCACACTCGGCGTCAACTTCCTGGACGGCAAACGAAATCTACCGGTCGTATCGCTGAAACGCGCGGCGTAAAGTATTGTAGCTCGTATGTTCTTGCGCCGTCTGTGCGCTTAGATGCCGGTCTTGTTCGAAACATTCTACAATTCCGCCTTACAAATCGTCATTTGTCGCTGTGTCATACCTTGAGGCAGCGTATTCTTACGGCGTATGGTATCAAAATTCGGCCCAACGTATCTGGCATACGTACGATACGACCAAATCAGAACGATGGTTTGATCTTCGACTTGAGCATGTCCCAAATCATTGTGGACAACTCGCAGTCGAACCATTCGAGGAACATCTCGCGTGTCATCTCCTCTGGCCATAAATCAGAGTCCCGCATCCAACCGTTGAGTTGCTCTTGAAAGATCCATTCCCAATGGTCCTGAACGAGCAGATCAATGTCCGCAAGTTCATCAATACAGTCCACGAGATAGATGCTGTGATCTTTTGGAAGCTGCTCTACGGAAGCCTCAGGTCCATCATCAAATGAGTTGGCCCAGTCGATGTACGGTTGTTTCGGTCGAATGATCAGAGCCGATCTGTTTATGGTCTGAGGTGTATAGCCAAACACGGCACATCGACTCCTTCATGCTGCGGTACGGTGATAGTACTTGAGCATTCCGCCCACACGACTTCGTAATACTACGGCCCCACTGTCCCCTTCGCGCTCACCCTGGCGTTCAATTAGCTTGTTGCCAATACCCTGATGATTGCGTTCCAAGTGGTAGTGCTCGACGTACTCGTTGATGACATATCGAAGATGATTGCCGCCGAAGAAGATCATCCTACTCAAGCACTCCGACTTGATCGATCTCACGAATCGCTCGGCAAATGCGTTGGTCTGCGCCGTCAAATGCACCCGATGGTGCCAATCCGCCGCGACTTTTTCAGATCACGCATCCCTTCCATCCACTGCACGGACGCGAGTTTGCTCTGGTGACCTGTCGTCACAACTGGGGCGAGGACCGGGTCTACTTCCACGACGACGATGAGCGGCTGACTTCAGTTCC
>JAJDDZ010000348.1 GCA_029260025.1 Phycisphaerae bacterium
ATCGGCGCCACCCTGGGCGGTTGTCGAAGTTCCGGCGGGGGATCTCAGTACGTCGGAACACTCGTTTTGAACGTCTCCGATGGCGCAAGCGGCCTGTTCACAGTTGGCTTCCGTCCGCCCCCGCGGTCGATGGGACTCGTCTGTCCGAATTCGCCAGCGCCAGTTGAGCTTATCCCAGCCACGATTCGCATCGGTGATAACGGCGGCGTGCCTTGTTTGTTGCCCACAGATTGCACGAATTTTTGCGACGAACACCCAGCCTTGTGTTCTTCAATACCGGGCTTCGATATCGGGATCGGTATCGATGAGCTTGAGGTGATATGCTGGCACTGGCCGTGTCGGCTGCTTGATCCCTTGCCGATGAACTGCACAGTCAAATGGCCGGCAGGTTGCCCGGGGTGCAGTGACGGGCTGTGTCCCCCGTTCTATACGATGCAATTCGATGGACTCGAGGACGCCTGGACAGTTGGGATTGTCGACGTCTATGGGAAGCCGGTGCCATTCACGACAATCGAGCGCGGCGGCTCAACGATCATCAGCTTCCGACCCTCCAAGGAGGGTTACATCGAGGGTTCGATTGGCAACTACATGCTGGCCTTCGACCTAACCAGCAAGAAACATGTGGGTAAGAAATTCGTCATCGGCACAAAGCTCATCGATGTTGGCGATCGGCCCAGGCTACCGCAGAAGTAGCTTTGCGGATCGATCGGGAAGCCGGTCGTGAATCGTCCTCGTCAGTTTGCTCACGGCGTTGACCCGCTGACAGTGTCGGAACGTGCTGGGTGTGCTTGTTCAGTGCCTTTGCCGCCTGCTTGAGGCACGAGAATGGAGAAGTCGTCTCCATCGTCTCGCGGTATTCGCCGTAGGTGATCGCCGCACGCCAGCGATCAGCACTTCGTTCAATGTGGATCTGTGTTCCCTCGGGCAAGTCCTGGAGGATTCGCATTTGGGTTTTCGTGGTCATGGTTCGATGCTACCGTGCTACGGTTGTTGTGTCGAAGGCCACTTTGCTTCCCACAAACTTGGCTGATCTCCTTTTTGCGGAGTCCGAAAAGATGATTCTTCTTCCGCAGCTTGCTTACCCCTTTCTTCCCTACACACGAACGAGGCGGAACGCAAGTGGCAATGTGTCTTGACGGGATAATAGGAAGGCCTAGGGTAAACTCTTACAGGGATGGTCCCTGAGCCGGAACAAGCCGCGCAGGTGTTTACGCCTACGCGGTTTGTTTGTTGGCGTCGTCTGGCAATTGCAATTCGCCGGAGCCTGAGTCCGTCGGTTTGCCTAGATTGGCTGGGCAAGATCGCGTTCAATAATTCCCGGAACGCCGCCTTCTGGAAATCCGCCTCTCTTGCTCAATGCTGGAGGAGGCCGGGTTGACGCAACGCGATCTAGGAGAATTACTCAAGAAGCCGCAATCCTGGATCCACAACTGCGAGACCGCGAACCGGCGTGTGGACGTGACGGAATTCATCGCCTGGTGTGGGGCGTGTGAGGTAGAACCGGAGGTCGGTTTCCGGCGGGTTCTAAGGCTGACGCAGGCGTAGCTGGCATGTCTTAAGTGTCAATTGATTCGGCGGCGGAATGTGCGAGTGTGCGCATCCGGTAGTTCTGGGACAGTTCTTGATGGGTAAGGTTTGCGAGTTGGCAAGTCGCGCCGGGTCGAGGCTGGGGCGGTTGGGCTCGGTAGAGTACAGCGAAGTGGTTCTTAAAGTGCTGGACGAGCGGGGAAGATGATCTGGGTAGTAAGGGGCTCGGTTTTTCTTTTGATGCTGGAAGCTGTGAGCTGGGTGGCCTCCCCACCCCTGCACGCGGCCGTTGGGCGGCTGCCGCGGGCGGAAGGGGAAGGGAAACGTTGGGATGATTCGGGCATAGATAGGATTGGGCGAGAGGTGGTGGGTTCGCTTGACGGGCGGGGAACTTGGTTGGCGTTGGTCGTTGAAGATGGGTCTCGGTGGTTTGGGTAGGTGCGTTGGCGGCATAGCGTGCCGGGCTCCCGTTCGGGCGGCTGTCGCCCGGGAAGGGGAAAGGCGGGGCGTTTCAGAGAAGGTCGGGTATGGGGTGTGAGAGATTAGTGGTGGGTTGCAAGCAGGAGTGCGTGACGGTGTTGGTTGTTAGTCTTGGGAATTGAGTAGCGAGATTCGATGGTTTCAGACTTGGTTTCTAGTTTCAGGGAAGTGGGGGGGAAGAAAGTCCGTGAACTGGAACTGGGTCGCCTGTTTCGGCGTGACTGCCCAAAGGGGGCATCCGGTGCTCCAAGTCAGAACCAACTAGCCAGAGTTGGGCCTTCACCTGTTTCGATTTGGCGGCGGACTATTCCTAGCGCCTGCTGATACGACGCCATGTAACCCTCGTGAAGATGCCGTCTCCGGATGGCATCGCGAACCGCTCGACCTGGATCGCGGTCGTAACAGGAGTAGATCCACTCGCACCAGTTTTCGTTTCCCTCGTGGGCGTCTTTCAGGATAGACGCTGCCACACCCGGCGTCGCGTACCCGAGCGACTCGGCGATAACGTGGGCACAGATCCTCGGATAACGACGTAGATAATCAGCCCTACCCAGCGAATCACCATCGACCAGGACCATCAAGCCTCACCGCCTAGACCCAGTCGTTCGTTGAGAATTCCAGGTTTGTGATATTGTGGACGCGTCGACGCCGTTCCAAAAGCGTAAAAGAACGAACGAGGATCTACGCGATTCGCTTCCTCTCGCGCTCTGTGAACCCACCCGCACGCTTCGAGATGGGTTGAAAAAGGTCCGGCGAGCAACGCGTACCGTGAGCCATCGATTGTAGAGACGTAGTAGTTCGTTCCGGGCGGGTTGTATCGGCATCTGCAGGAATCGTCGTGCGTGGACGCGTCTGATTCAAGGGATTCGGGTTGTGCGGGTTCATCTTTGTGTTGATTCGTCATTTTGAATGTGGGGGTTGCTCGCGGGGAACCGCCAGTCGGCAGCAAAGGTCATCCGCTGATACGATCCTTCTTGGATTCATCACGGGATACGCCTCGGCAATCGCACGACCTCTTCGTCACTCACGAAATGCTCCAGGCAGTCTTCATCACAGAAGAACTTGCGATTCGACAGGGACACGAATCCTCGCGGTCCTATGACGCCGTTTTCCAGAAGGATAACATCAACACCGAGGTCGAGTTTTCTCTTGCAGTGGGCGCAGTGTTCATCGTCTTCCATGCGAGAGTGAAGAGGAAACTAGTTAAGAAGGATCAACTAGTTTGGCGGGCAATCCGCATCTTGGTATCCGGCGAGCGAAAACCAAATAATGGGCTACGACTTTTCCGGCGGAGTATCATTTGAGTTGTTCGGTTTCTCTTTGTCTTGAAAACGCTTCTTTCGCAGCCCGTCGATGATCCGTCCCATGTGGTCTGCCATATTTTGTTTTTGCTGTTCTCGGGAGATTGGATCGGATTCGATATAAGGGATCGGCGCGCCGATGACACGCATCTGCTTGGGTTCAAGCTCAAGGACAACGCGCCCGTTCTTTTCGGAGTAAAACTCTACGTAGGGTGAGCGCCCAAAGTCATAAGGCGGTAATCCTGCCGTGATGTCGCCGACCTTGCCTGTTTGACAAAGCGAAAAGGACTTCATGTACTCTGCAGCCTTGCGGTGATCCGTTTCCGTTGTTGCGTCCCCTTGGAATTCAATTGACGCGCCGCGGATGTCGCGATGGAAATCCCCATCTAGGTCGAACGAAACGGGTTGCGGCAACCCTATGAAATACATCAGACCCGTCACCTTGTGAGGTTCGGTGTTGTCGAGTGTGCCAGCAATCAGGTAATCATGAGGTCGCCACGCCATCTTTATGCGCCCTCCGTCTTTACAAAGATTCCTTTGCCTCGACCAACCCGCTTTTCAACGAAAAAACTATTCTGTTTCATGACCTATTCAAGGCGATTGATTCTAAAACACTTCGACTGATTCGCCGGTCAGAATCTGACAAAATTTCTTGGTCGCCGTTGCGGGAACATGCGCCGACACTCCAAAGTGGTAGCACAACAACAATCTTTAAGTAATTCGATGCCTTCTGATTCTGTGACAGAAAAGCGTCCCGCCCCTCAGCGCGAGAGGCAGAACTGGAAAGAGTCGAAACACTTCCCTGGAAAAGTGCTTCGCTCGTTCTGGTTATAAAGATATCGGCGTTGAAACATCAGTTTCGACGTTGCTCCGCGCTAATCGGTTGAACCGACTTAAGTTGGGATGTTCTTCTGTCACTACCAATTGGCTCACGGTGGATCAATACGATTCGTCAGGAGGAAGATTAACCGGTTAATTGCAACCACACTTGCAACTTAGCGAAGCATATCAATACCTAACCAAGAGCGAACGCCGAAAACGAGCCTTGATGGCCCTGCGGCAGCCTCTTACGGCCAAACAGCTTGCGAAACGCATCGGACTTACGTTTGATGAGTGTCGAGAGGTCGTACGGCGGCTCTCTAGTCATGGATTTCTGAAATGTTTGAATCCAGAGGCGAGACGAAGCCGCGTTTACTGGCTTACAACACTCGGCGTCCGTTTTCAGAAGAAACTCGCTCGTGAGAACCAACATGCTCTCGCGGAACACTTCGTACCGGAAATCGACTGGGATTTGTACGGATCACAATGCTACTCGCACCGATCAACGATCATTGAGACACTCACTGAACCCATGCAACCGGCGATGATCAAACGTCGAGCCCGGCAGCATGACCACTCATTGAGATTGAGCGGAAACAATGCCCGGGACATCGTGAGGGATTTTCGTAAGCGTGGAATTGTGCAATCGGTTGAAATCCGAAAGAAGGCACACCTTCGATACGAGCTTACTGAGCAGGGGAAGATTTTCCAACAACTTCTCTGGCAGGCGGAGGCGTTGGTATGACGTCAAAAATCTTGCTGCCGAATCGCATCTATCAGATGGATGCACTTGCTGGACTCCGCAAATTAGAAAGTAACAGCGTCGATCTATTCGTGACCGACCCCCCTTATAATATCGCATCCAAAAACAGAAGTACGATGAAAAACGGCAAGATCATCTCGACCATGAAGGCGTGGGGAGCTTGGGATAGCTTTCATCCATTTGATTACGACCTGTTGATCCTGAGTGTGATCAGTGAGTGCTACCGCATCCTGAAACCGGGCGGGGCGCTTTACATGTTCACGGCGCGTGAACAGAACGGGTACTTTATTCGCAAAGCTATCGAACGAGGGTTCGTTTATCGAAATCAACTTGTGATGGCGAAGAAGAACCCGCTGCCGAGTTTCAGCAAAGCCAACTGGCGAAGTGCCTTTGAGGCATGCATGTATTTGACCAAAGGGAAACCTTCGACCTTTAATTTCGTGTCGCAGGCTGAGTGTAAGAATGTGTTTTGGTTTTCCAATACTCGGCATATCACCAAACATCCGACTGAGAAGCCGCTTGCGCTCATTGAGTTGCTCGTGGCCGTGAGTTCCAACGAAGGTGATCTTGTCGTGGACCCATTCATGGGTTCGGGGACCACGGCTGTGGCTGCGAAAGCGTTGGGACGAAAATTCATAGGTTTTGATCTTGAGAAGGAATACATCGAGATGGCGCGGGAGAGATTGAAAGGAATCAAGTTCGCCGGGCGAACGCGGGAAGCCGCATGACCGGGCGAAGGATCCGGATCATCGAGCACAAACCGGAAAAGAGTTTTTCTGAGAGACTCGAGAATCGCGTGCAGGCTCTTCTTGCTAGCGCCCGAAATCGGGACACTTCCGATCCGGTGGTCAGAATTGTTGAACGTGATCTTGCACTTGCACTTGGTCACATTCGATCTGTGCGAAATTTGCATGAGCAGCTGCGCCGAGATCTTACTCGTGTTGAGTGCTACATCGAGACTGAGATCATTCAGCGTGAACCGCGAATACCGGTTTACGTCGATCGACGAATTGGGGAGCGTGATATGCTGCGAGCGAGGCTGCTAACAATCGGACAGGAACGGCGTCGACTTGCGCTGGCGGAGACAGAGAAAATGCAAGCGTTGCATGATCGGCTCCTGGCTTTGATGAACAGAAGGAATTCGTTGGGTGATCACTAGCCAGCTCCGTCGAACGGAGTGGGGCTACAGTCCCCAAAGTGGTTTTACGTTGCATTCTCGCGAGCGAGATTCGTCTAGCGCTTCAGGTTTCATGGTAGTTCTTGAGTCTATCTTCCAGAAGGTGGACCGAAATCAGGGGGTCAGGTCATTCATGCTGATTGTCATCGCTGCGGTCGCTGTTTCCTAAAGATGAGCTCGATCTCGGTCGTGTCTAAACACCTTCGGTAGAACATCAGATCGGCGACACGACCGTGCAAGAAAAACTTACGAGTGTCATTGGAACCTTCGCCGTCTTCTGGACCTCCGCGCTTGCCAACCTTGATTGAGGCTGTCGTACCGAGATTGAGTGACTCCCGGAACGGCTTCGAACCGAGCAGAACGCCATCCCAGAACAGGGAGAAGGTGTTTTCCATCCTAGTTACGCACACATGGTGCCAGGCGGTTTGCTCGCGCCGTGAGGCCACCGTCATCCGTGTGGGCGGTGTTCCTTGGATGATCACCTCATTTTCAATGGGGTTGGCACCCGCGAACAATATGTCGCCGAGGGCTAGCTTCGTGAGAGTCCAGCCGGAGACCTCCTCGTTCCCATTCTTTTGGATTGTCTCTACGTATTTTTCAACGATTACCTGTTCCCGATCATCTGAAGAAAACTCCACCCAAATCGATATGGAAAAGTTGTCATCCCCAAAATCAAGTCCACCGGTATCCTCAATGACAAGGTAGTCATCTTTACCATCGAACACCAGCGCACCCTCATTCGAGCTATCTAAGAGCGAAGTATCCTCAACGGTCGCACCTCCTTGCGCAGCTCCAACAAACCAACCGGTTCCGCTATCCCGAAAGTCGTGGCTGAAAGGAAAATAGGCGAGAAGATCCTTTGGGTGTGGTTTCTGATAAGGAAAGCTTCTGACGAGCCTGAAGCCAATTGTGTCTAGTCCGTCCCATCGCTCGAATCGCGCAGTCCCGTTAGGACCCAACGCGAGCACATCGGATTGATTTGGCGACGCCGCACACCATTCAGCAAGTTCCGCGTCCATCTTATTCGACAGCCCGATCATGGGAGCTAGCTCTTGAGGGGTTGGTAGTCTTGCGCCGAGCCATTCGGCGATCGCGCGGGCTTCATACCAGGCCAAGCTAGTGGCAGGCAGACTAGCAGCACCTTTCTTCGGCCAAACCCGCGTGTACTCGGAATTTAGCAATTCATGCTGTCCAATCCAGATTCCGGGGCGATCAGAAAGTTTGTGGAAGGTCATCCTGACTTCGGCGAGTAGCTCCGCGCGTGACAAATCCGTATCGTGAACTGCTCTAAGGATTCTCGCTCGAAGCCTGGCCCATTCTGCACTCGGAGAGAGATTGTCGAGGCTCGTGATCGCCGCTCCGGCGAACTTGAGGCCGAACTGGCTCGCATCCTTGTGTTCCATTATTGCCGTTTCAACAAACTTCACGACAGCTTGAGCCTCTGAATCAGTATTCAATTGACTCGACATCAGAAAATTAAGAATCGTCTTAGACTCTAAGGCTCCGATTACCGCGCTGGCAGTTTCTGTCTCCGAGGCGGGAAGCCAGGCAAACCTGCCAATGGCGGATTTGAGCTGCTCAAGATCAGCTGCTTCCATATGAGTTTCGATTTGGGCAAGTGCTTCTATGAACGGGTTCAGGGTTCCGAAAGGAGCCCATACGCGCACAACCTTCTCGTTTGGACAGGTGCGGGCTCCTTTGTACCACCAAGTCGAGAGTGTGACCGAGGTAACGCAGGGGAATTCGTGAATCTGCCCAGGGCCAAGCCAAAATGCTGACGCGCCGACCATTGGACAAAGGACGAACATCGCGGCAAGTCGGCCCCAGGAATGCTCGGCCCACTTCGCTGCTCGCTTGAAGGGTTGCGTGACGAGCGTCACATTAACCTCTGTCTCCTGACTCCAGCCGAAAACTCCTGAAAGCACGGCTAGTGACACAACTATTGCCCACACCAGAGTCGAGGAGTGTTTGTCCGAGGCGTTCGTCATGACGGCCGCTACCAGGACGGCAAAGAGTGCGGCAACTAGGAGAATGCTTGCTGCAACTCTCCTAAAAGCCGCCGACTTCGGCTTTGTTGGCTGGATCTCGCTACGTATTGCTTCGATGAATCTCAGTGCGGGTCTCGTAAACTCTTGTGAGGCGACTACGGTCACCTCGTCGGGGCACACCAATAGAACGAGTTTTGCGTTTTCTAATTCTTCTAGAGAAAACTCAATATCATGTTTCTTGGCGATCTCTCGGATCCGGTCCAGCTTCTCTTGCGGGAGCGACTCACCCGTGTGGATCGACCATGCTTTCATGGGGAAACTCCTTCTCCAGAAGGGCTATTTGTGCTCTGGAGCGCCCTGGTTGGGGCACCTGTGGGGTCCAGTATTCGACTCTGAATATAGGGCTGTCCTCCGGCCCCGACTTCCGTCGATCATTCAAACGCGTCGTTGATATGTTACTATGCCCAAGCCAAGTCTGCACATACGCAATGTCTGCTTGATGTTCGAGTGCGTTGGTAGCGACCATTGCGCGTAGGGCGACTCTCGTTACCACGCGTAGATAGATCGGAAGCAGGTAAGAATGATCGACGGAAGTCGCCGCGATCTAGGCTAACCACGCGATGTGGTCTAAACCACCTCTGGTTCAGCGAAGGTTGGCGTGCCCGGCAATCGGCTGAGGTCAGTAACCCCTGGTTCGGCTAACCACTCGACGAACTCACTGGCCGCGAGTCGGCCGGTGAGTACCCGCATCAACCCTTCCATGAACACACCGTGTTGAACGAGGGTGATTAACGGAGATGCCGCCGCCTTCTTCTTCGAGTGCTCATCGAAATCCGGTTTACCCAGCGTTACCCGTTTCATGCCCGAGTCATAATCCGCCGCCTTCTGCAACACCGCAAATGCTTCATCTTTCGTTATCAACGGCGGCCTCTTCGTCACGGTTTTGCATTCGATCAACAGAGCAGTGTCCTTAATTCTAAGCAGAATGTCGGGCACGTTCTGTCGCTTTCCATCGTCCAGTAGATCGATGGACCAATTCAATTCTGCTCTCAGTAGGTCAATGATCGCGTCATCGTAGTCGGTTCCGAGGGCTTGGTTGCATTTGGCAACCTTCTCTTCGAGACCGATTTCTCGTCCAAGCTGAAGGTGCTTGCCCTCGAAGTTCAAGGAAGCATCGTCGAAGTAGTCTGCCAAGGCTGCAACGAGCGCGTCAGTTCTTTTGTCTCCGCCCAGTAGTTTGACAAGTCGTTCTTTCTCGGCACCAATCACGTCCATTACCGTGGCCAGCCCGTTCGCAATCAAAGCCATCACACGCTGCCGTCCAAACCCCGGAACGCTCTTGCGATTTGCAATCCGGAGCACATCGAGCGCTTCGGCTGGAACGCCCCAACGAACACGTCGGGTGAGCATACCGATGTGGTTTGTCAGCGCTTGCGGGCAGCCGCGATCGGCGGCGCCAGATACGCGACGCAAGCCGTCGAGAATCCACCCGAGATCAACTGCAAGTCGATGCAGATTGCCAGCAGATACTCCCGTGAAGAAACGGATCTTCCGCTCAGCCTCGCCCTGGATGAACAAACCCATAGCGTGAACGCACTGTGTCACCTGGTTGTCGGTCCTGTCCCACGCCGTGAGCGAAGTTACTCCCTGCATGAACACTGATGATTCAGGCTTCATTTGCCCCGATGGCCACGGTAGGAATCTGGAGGGCACTTCACCCGCGCACTCCGGGCAGGTTGCGGCCCAGTGGATCAGTGCGACTTCATAAGTTCCAAAGTTCTCCTGCATTTGCTGGGATTGAGTCGCGAGAAGGTCAACAAATCGCTTCGCTGTCTCTGGCAGCAGGCCCGACAGTGAAGTGGATTTGCCGAGTGGTGTTGCTTGAATCGTGTCGTGGCTCTCTTCAACGAACTGATTGTCTATGAGCCAGACAATAGCCTTGATCGCCTTGGCGATGATACTCTCAAGAAGCTTGGGGTTGTTCTCAGCCACATCATGCCAAAAGAACGTGTTCTCAAAGAACGTGGTGAGATCGTCTTTCGACGATACAGCGCGCGCCGCCACG
>JAJDDZ010000349.1 GCA_029260025.1 Phycisphaerae bacterium
CCCTCGATCAACCCAGTGTTCGCGTTGATGATAGGCCCGCCAGAATTACCACCGATGACGTCGAAGTCCGCCTCGAACCCGTTATCAACGATCGCCTGCACAGTAGCGTTGTCCGAAAACTTCATCGGAAGACCCGCGCCAAAACCGATCGCGACAACGCTATCACCCTCTGCCAACCCGCCGCTAGATCGAACGCCGACCGCCGTACGCCCCGTAACCGCCCGATCAAGCTTAACAACCGCCCAGTCGTTGGCCGTGTCAGGTTCATTCACAAGTCCAAGAATCTCCGAACCACGATAAACCTGATCGCTCGTAAACATCGCAGGATTAACGCCCTCCGTCTTCACCGAGTAGTCAAACACAAAGTAGATCGTGCTCAAATCCGTCCGCGTCCCGCCTTCATCAAGACAATGACCAGCCGTAACAAGAATATCCGACGCAACAAGCGTAGCCGTGCAGCTCGCCGCAGTTGGCTGATCTGCAAACGATTCACCCGCACAAAGCGGATCAAAGTCCGTCGCAAGCGTCCCCGCGTTGATCGAAAAAGTCCCGTCGCCGTTATCCGTAAGACTATCCGCATCAAGCTGAGCACAAACAGCCTCGCCAATCCCCTGCAGCGTCGCCGTCGTAGCAAAGTAATCAACACGATCGTCTGGCGGACGAATAATCCGAGGACTTCGCCCATTGTCAGCAAGCGAAAGTCCAGCACCAGACGCCAACACGCCCGCGAGCATAATCCCAAAATTGCGATACAAGTTCTTCTTCAACATACAGACGCTCTCCATAGACCAAATAGGTATAGGTTCGACCCAAAACACGCCGCGACCTTGTACCGCCCGACGAGCGTCGTGTCAAAATGGATGTCCCAACGATACGCCGAGGTGAGCAAATCCGCCCGGATAATGGAGATGAGGCAGTGATAGGTCCAGGCGCAAACGTAAGAGTACGCCCCAAACACTACCACCTGATCACGATCAAGCGTTCCCCGCACAGCAACGCTCAATCACTCAAACAAGCGGCAGCGTATGGGACGCACCCTACGTGCCTGCCACCTGTGATAGCGCCGTCTACGAGTAAACGCGACATGCCAGGAAAAGTTTTTTCAAAATCGACCGCGCCCCCGCCATAACACGACTAGAACCCTCGCCAGCTAGCTTTCAACACCTACTCCGGACTCTCAGCCCCCTCCGATTTCGCCTTCTCGGATGCCTCTTTCGCCGCAGCTTCCTTCGCCGCCTTCGCCTCAGCCTCTTCCTTCGCCTTCATTTCCTTAGCAACCGTCGCGCACGCAGCCCCGACTTCCATCGGGATATATAGATCCGCCCGAGTCCAACCGGCAGCCCCGCTTCCCACGATCGTGATAGGCGCATCAATCCTCGGTACATCAAACGGAATCTCGTCCTCTTCACCCAGCACTTTGGTCACCCGCTTGATCAGCGTCACAATCCGATCCGCCGCGATGTACATCGCCATCGACTTCTGCGACGGCAGCTCCGCACTGACCTTCTTAACACCAGCACTCTCCCCAATAACATCACGACCAGAACGTGCCGTTTCGATCAGCTTCTTGACGTGACTCTCACCGCCACCAAACGCAAAGACAACCGTCTTATCATTCACAGCCCCGATCCGTACGAGCAACCCGTCTTCCCCGAACAGCTTCTTCAGAGCCGCCATTTTCTCGTCGTCGACTTCCTCAAGTTTGGCAACGTCAACCATCCAATGTGCGAACTGAGCCTTCGCAATCTCTTCCGCGCCCATTGTAAACGACGACGCCGCGACGAATTCCTTAAAGTCTTCCTCAAACTCTGGAATACTGATCAGCTCCACGCCAATGCCCGCCATCTGATCAAGAAGCTCCATCCACCGCTTGCTATCTGTCGTTTCGATCACCGCAGCAGCGCCAATCAGGCCATCCCCATCCTCCGGAAGAAAATGAATCGATCCGCGCGCACCAGCGAAGAGAACAATCCATTCCTTGACCGCTTCCTTGAGCTTGTTGAGCTTCTCTTTATCCAACTCCGTATCCGCCTCAAGCATCGCAAACGCCGGATCGATCTCAGCAATCGACTCCTTCGTCTGTTCCGGATCTGCTGCCACCCCCATTGCAATCAAAAAATCTTCGCTAGGCAGACCACGAAGAAGTGAACGACTCGATGCAACGCCCGCCATCTGCTTCGATAGCTCGCTATCTTTCTTCGCCGTCATCCCAAATCGAAGATCCAAGCCAACCCGATCAACCGCAACCCCAACACCAACCCCGGCCATCCCGCTAAGAAGCATCTCAATCTGTTCTTTCTGCGCCCGCGCCCCGTCTTCGTTCACCGCACCCTGACCCATGTTCGACATCATCGCCATCATCACCAGACCATCGATCTGAGGACGAAACATCTCAATCAGCGGAGGCGCTTCTACCCAGACAACAACGTCAAGCTTCTCAAGAAACCCCTTTTGCTCTTTCGTCAGTTTCGAAGCGTAGGACTTCGTAGAACCAGCCACATGCTTCGCCATCTCCGGCGTACTAGCAAGAATCAGCTTCCCCGGACCCGTCGCCGCATGCATCGGGGTACCAAAAACGTTAACCTTCCAAGTCCCGTCGTCGCTCTCTTGACCCATCATCCCCGTCAGAATTGGCTTCGGATCACTCGTCGGAAGAATTAAAGCAGCAGACTGACCAAGCTCCGCCATCGTCTTCGCGGGCATCGCCACAATGATGACAGGCTGCTTCGTATCAACCGTCATGAACATCGGAACCATCTTCAGCGGCATCAGAAGAGACTGCGCCATCGGCGGCACCAACTCCTGCACTCCAAGATCAACAATCGCCTGCCGATAGTCAGCGTCGAGCTGTTCCAAGCTCGGCAAACAAGCAAACCCAATCGCATCTTCAGGAATCGCCGCCAGCGCATCGATCATCGGATCGCCAGCACGCACGATGGTTGGAGTAAAGACCAGCACGCCAAGAACAAACGCCCAAAGCAGCCCATTTCGAGATTTCATTACATTTCTCCAGTATGACAAGAAGAGATCCCAGCGACCCCATAAGGATACGACAAAACCACATCCCGGGAAAGTTAGCCCAACCATTCCCGACAACCAACCGAAACTTCGACATGATCAAACAAGACCCCGACGACCTCGACACCAGAACCACAACCCATGCACCCGCCCAGCCCATCAGCTAGAAGAAGACCGAATCACCGAACGATTCGTGCTCGAATTCAGGTGCCGTTCCAACTGACCCTTCAACGCCTCGAAATCCCGAGCAACAGAACGATCCGGCAACAGCTCCAAAATCTGATTCCCAACAGCAAGAGCACCCGCAAAATCCCGATTCTGAACATGCGCCGTGAACGACTTCCGCAATCCCAGCTCAACACGCTCCGCCAAAGTTGCAAACTGAGACTCAAGGGGCGCAAGCTCCTCCGAAGTCACGATATCGACCAACGTCGAGAGAACGCGCCGACACTCACCCAGATCACTGTCGCGAACGGCGACCTTCCACTGCCGAAGGAGGTTCTTCGTCGCCGGACCGTGAGCGGGCGGAGTCAATGGAAAGCCCAAAGAAACAGGGACGCCATCGTCCGCAACCGGATAAAATCCCGGCAAGGGCCCCTCAGTCATCGTCGTCATCAAACGAGGAAATGCATCCCGATCCAAAGTCGCAGCCGTCAATACCGAGGGATCACCAGCTCCAAACGTACTCAGATCAACCATCCGAACATTCGCAGCGTCTTTCACTTCGCGAACCTGCTCGCTAACAGACGCCTCGGCACTCAAGACCGAGTGACGAACCTCATCCAGAGAATGTGCAAGCTCATCAGCCTGCTCACCAAGACGCATGATCGCACGAAGCATCACCGCACAAACAAGCGCACCGCTAATAATCAAAAAACCAAGAAATGTACCCAACCGATCGCCACCAACGACCGAAGCAATCGCCAAGACAAACCCCACCAGAACATAAAACCCCGCGACAACATAGAGCGTCTTCCTCGAATGTTGTGAAAAATCCATCTATCGATCCCGATCAAAACGCAATCAAAAAAAACGATCACGTGAGCTTTATTCTTTCTGACTCTGCCGCGGCAACTTCAACTCAACATATCGGCCACCGTCTTGCTGCGACTGCTGTAAAGCGGCGCTGTCCGGACGATCGAAGTCGGCTAGGGTACTACCAATCGGTACCGTCACCTCGAGCCACATAGTGCTCGCGTGCGCCGTGACCTTCGCCCCGGAAACCCCAGCAGGTATGAGAACTGTATCTCCCACCCCAAACTCGACCGGCTCAGCAATCCCGTCGCAGCGAATGCTACCACGACCTTCCAATACGATCCAGATCACCATCTCAAGATGAGGAATCTCAATCTCCGCCCCCTCAACAATCCGAACTCGCTCAATCACGAAAGATTCACACCGAATCAAACTCGTGATCGCCGTCCAAACACTCGCCAAATGCTGCGGACTCTCAGTCTCAAGAGGAACCGGCGAAAAAGAAACACAGCTTAGCGCGTCCTCAACATGCAACTCCCGACCAACCCCCGTCGAAGGATCAACCCGCCCCCAGTCAAAAAACCGAAACGTCATATCCGAAGGAGTCTGAACCTCCGCAACAGTAACACCCGCCCCAAGAGCATGAATCGTCCCACTAGGAAGGTAATAGGCATGCCCCTTCCGCACAGGTATCCGGTTCAACACCGCCTCAACCGTCCCCGCCTCAATCGCCGCCCGCAGTCCCGCCGCATCAACCCCCGCCTTAAACCCCCGATAGATACACCCATCAGCCTCAGCATCGACGACATACCATGCTTCGTTCTTGACCCGGCACGCCCCGCCCCGACTCGCTGCCATCGCATCATCAGGATGAACCTGAACGCTCAATGGCTCCGACGCATCCAAGAATTTGATCAAAAGAGGAAATCGCCCCTCAAAGAGCTTCGCGCCACCAAGAAGCTTCTCACCCCACGCCCCGACCAGCTCCCCAAGAGTCTTCCCCTTCGAAGGACCGCACGAAACCACGGACTGACCGTTCTCAAGATCAGCAAGCTCCCATGACTCACCGATCGCGTCGCTCCCCGGCAAGGTCTTCCCGACAAGCCCCTCCAACCGGCGCGCCCCCCAAATTTTCGGCTTATAGATCGGCTCAAATATCAGCGGATAAACCAACATGAAGCTGCCTCAAAAACGATCAAGAAAAATTCAACCTGCAATTCTAGACCAGACCCATCGCAACGCTAGTCGCAACGCGCAAAGACGACCCAAACCCGCCCGAGTGACCACTGCATCCGAGCGGCGAGAGTTTCCGAGCGGCGAGCGCCAGCGACCCGTGTTTTCTCGGTGGCCCGATGAACCAGCAATCCCCCAAAACCGTTCAGGCAACAGTTAGCCCGACGCCGATTCTTGTGTGTCACCGGTTTGTAACCGGTGCAGATGACCCCGTGCCCGTTCAAGAAACCATCGACATCAATACCGTTCATTGCCGCCAGCGCCATGCATGGATACACTTGCCTCCATCATATGACCGAAATTCCACAACGGAGACCAAGATGTCCGATGAAACCGCCCCCAAGCAACCAGAAACAGACTCCTCCACAAATTCCGAAACCGACGCCAAGACCCCAGCCCCGGCAAAGGCACCCGAACCAACCAACACAATCTCCTTCGACGACTTCATCAAAGTAGAGCTCCGAGTCGGAACAGTCATCGAAGCAGGCGACCACCCCAACGCCGACAAACTCATCGTTCTAAAGGTCGACCTGGGCAGCGAAACCCGACAGATTCTCGCAGGCCTCAAAGGCTTCTACACCCCGGAACAACTCATGGGAAAACAAGTCACCGTCGTCACAAACCTAGCCCCACGCATGATGCGAGGTCTAGAAAGCCAAGGCATGATCCTCGCCGCCTCAAGCGCCGACAAATCAAAAGTAATCATAATGTCCCCCAACCAAGAAATCGAACCAGGAGCTTCAATAGGCTAACGCAAAAAAAAAGGTGGCATGGTCCAAGCCCGAATGGCCATGTTTTGGGCAGGCAACACCGCAGAAACGTGAATCCATCAACATGACAACAACCCCAAACACGACAAAAAACCCCTGGACAATAGCAAAGCTCCTAAACTGGACCACCGACTACTTCGAGAAACAAAACGTAGACGACCCCCGCCTATCCACAGAAGTCCTCCTAGCCCACTCACTTGAGTGCAACCGCATAGACCTCTACGCCCGATTCGAGGTCCAACCAACAGACCAACAAACAACAAAATTCCGAGCCCTAATTAAACGAGCAGCCAACCACGAACCAATCGCCTACCTCGTCGGCGAAAAAGAATTCTTCTCACTCGCCTTCCATGTAACTTCCGACGTACTAATCCCCCGCGGCGAAACTGAAACACTCGTAGAACGCGCCATCGAACACTGCACAACCCAAGACATAAAAAACCCAACCATCCTAGACATGGGCACCGGCACGGCATGCATCCCCATCGCAATCCTCTCGAATCTAAAAGACGCAACCGCCGTAGCGTCCGACATCTCACCCGCAGCATTAGACATCGCAAAACAAAACGCCGACCGACACAACCTGACCGACCGATTAACATTCATCGAAGCAGACCGCCTCAATCTCCCCGCCGACACCATCCCAGAGGGCGGCTTCGACATCATCCTAAGCAACCCCCCCTACGTCCCGCTTGACGAAATGAAATCCCTCGACAAAAACGTCCGCGACCACGAACCCCACACCGCCCTCACAGACCGCGCAGACGGACTCTCTTTCTACAAAACAATCGCCGAAAACGCCGCAAAGATCCTTAAACCAAACGGCCTCATCCTCGTTGAAATCGCCGATGGACAAGAACAACACGTCCGCGATACCATGACAAAAAGCAATCACTGGAAACACGCAGGAACCTGGCGAGACAACGTCACGTCAAACCCGCGCGTGCTCGCATTCTCGCGCATCGAAGAGGACTAGGAAGGAACAAAAACCGTGCAAATGTTCGAAATCGTCGGCGGCAACAGACTAAAAGGCGCCATCAATATCAGCGGCGCAAAAAACGCAGCCCTACCAATCATGGCCGCCTCCATCCTCGTAGAAGGCGAAACCATCTTGCGAAACGTCCCCGACCTCGCCGACGTCCAGCAGATGATCGCCCTATTAAACAAACTCGGCGTCAAGACCCATCGCGACCAAGACGGCGCTCTCCACCTAAAAGTCGAAGACGAGATGAACGCCCACGCCGAATACGAACTCGTCAGCAAAATGCGAGCAAGCGTCTGCGTACTCGGCCCCCTCCTCGCAAAAAGACGACGCGCCCAGGTCTCCATGCCCGGCGGCTGCGCTATTGGCGATAGACCAATAGACCTCCACGTCTTGGGCTTGCAGACCCTAGGCGCAGACTTCGAACTAGTAGGCGGCGACATGCTCCTCAAAGCCAAGAAACTAAAAGGCGCAGACGTCTTCCTAGGCGGACCCTTCGGATCATCCGTCACCGCAACCGCCAACGTACTCATGGCCGCTACCTTAGCTCAAGGTAAGACCATCATCTCCGCAGCCGCCTGCGAACCAGAGATCGTAGACTTAGCAGATTTCCTAATCGCCTGCGGCGCGCAGATCACAGGCCAAGGCACCCCCGAGATCACCATCGAAGGCGTCGACACCCTCCAAGGCTGCGAGCACAACGTCATCGCCGACAGAATCGAAGCGGGCACCTTCATGATCGCCGGCGCCATCACAAACGGCGACCTCGAGTTACGCGGCGCAAGAATCGACCACCTAAGAGCCTTCGTAGACCGCCTCCGCCGCGTCGGCGTCAACATCGAGCAAGGCGAAAAGGGTATCTCTGTCTCCTCCGCCCGCCGGCTAGAACCAGTCGTCATCACCACCCAGCCCTACCCCGGCTTCCCAACAGACCTCCAAGCCCAGGCAATGACCCTCCTATGCTTAGCCGACGGCAACAGCGTCATCACCGAAAAAATCTTCCCCGACCGCTTCTTGCACGTAGCCGAGCTAAGCAGAATGGGCGCCCAACTAAGAAAAGAAGGCCCAGTCGTCGTCATCCAAGGCGTCAAAAAACTAATCGGCGCACAAGTCATGGCCAGCGACCTAAGAGCATCCGCCGCGTTGATCCTCGCAGGCCTAATCGCCAAGGGAACAACAAGAGTCCACCGCGCCTACCACATAGACCGAGGCTACGAAAAAATAGAAGAAAAATTATCAGCCGTAGGAGCGAACATCAGAAGATTGAATGAGGGGTAGTGAAGATGGTGGGCAAGGTCCTACCCTACAAAGCTTGAGTTGATCTCACTATGAAGTTTTTTCGTAATCGCAGGTCCCTGCGTTCACACGCTGCTCGACTCGCGGTCGTACTCGCTGAAATGCTTCGTTCGACCGAAACATACGCGCGCATGCATCCGGATTTCCGACCCGCTCGTGAGTGGTCGGCGGATCTTCGACCACTCGTTGCGGAATTCAATAGCATCGTTGAGTCGCATGGCAACCGTGTACAAGCGGCCGAACTTCTTTACGATGTCAAAGTCGTGATGGTCGAAATCGGCGCAGTACAATGGCGCGGGGAGCGGCGACAAATCCTGAGGGAATCATCGAACTCAACGTTTTGGGATCTGCATACCGTTTTCCGCGAGACACGATACTCGGACCAAGACCTATAGCCGGGTAGTTCAGGCACCAGTAGGGACCGCCCACCGCAAGCGCAACACGTTCGATCAATCGCAAAAGAAAATGAACGAACCAAAAAACCCAGTAGGGTAGGGCGACCATTGCCCGCCGCAACCCATTCGTGTAGACAAACACATCGGATCAATGAAAACCGGAGAACCGATATGTCTCGCACCGTCATCGTCGCCTACAAACCAAAACCCGGAAAAGAAAAACAGCTCGACCGCCTCATGAAAGACCACGTCCCAAGACTCAGAAAAGAAGGCCTAGCCACCGACCGACAATCAATCCTGATGAAAGCAAAAGACGGAACCGTCGTCGAAGTCTTCGAATGGAAATCAAAAGAAGCAATCGAATCCGCCCACACGAACCAGGCTGTCCTCAAAATGTGGGAAGAGTTTGCGGATGTATGCGAATTCGTCCCCGTCGCAACGCTCGAAGAAGCAAGCGAGATGTTTTCCGAATTCGCCTCGTTTGAATAACGCGTAGGTTGGGTCATCGACCCAACATCTTCGCTAATATACGATACCGAAGATATGCAAGAACCAAAAACCCCAACCCA
>JAJDDZ010000350.1 GCA_029260025.1 Phycisphaerae bacterium
GGGATCTCAAGCGTAAAGCTAGTGATCGGATCGATGAGTCCCGGACCATTCAGACCCTCGAGGGTATAACTATAACGCCACAGATCCTCCCCCTCTTGAGTAGCGGAACTACCGGCAGCAGAATCGCTAGCAGGCGCTACACCACCGTGCAACTCCTTGTTGAGCGCAATGTCATCCGCATTAGGCGTTTCAAACGCGTCGGCACCATTCAGATCAGCCGCATTCGGTGAACCCCCGTCCGAGTCTCGGAAGTTCCACTTCATGATCACGGAAAGCGCCGAGTGCCCCAACCCCTTAACGTGCCCTAACTCGTGCATGAGCACCCGCTGGATTCCACGAGCGTTCAAACCATCGGCAGACTCAATATCGACCGGGACCGGGCTCGTCCCGGCACCCGTTGTTCCCCAACTCGTACGACCCGCCATCCCATCAATCGTCACATCACACTCGGGTGGCGGATTGCTGCAATCCAATATCGAGAGGTGATATGACATAGTAACACCACCCACGAACCCGTTCTTCGAAAGGTTCCAGATGTCGATCGCGGCTGTGACCGCCGCCGTAAACCCGTTCGCCCCTGGACAAACGCAAACCTTGATGTCCTGACCCGCCGTCCAGTCACCGGCATGATTTCCCCGGCTATGCGCAGAGATCGGAGTGATCATGCACCCCACAATCAAGGCAAAACACAGTCCAACGCGCACTCGGCGCACCCGTAACTTACATGAAGTTTGCATACGATCCTCCCATCGAAAATGTGACTTTCCAAACCCGAAAATGAAATCTCCCTCGAGCGGCGTGAAACGCGCACGTCATCGTACTTGAACGACTACCTGCAATCAAGACATTTTTGCAAGACCAGGCCAAACAAGAACCTTCGCTGCGAAGAGCTTTCGTACGGTAAACTAAGAGTTTAGTCGCGTCGTGGAGTCAGCAGATTTGGGCACCTTCGGTCGCTATGGCACACACAAACTTCGTCTCCCAAACATGCCCCGAATGGCTTGCAGTCCCCCCCCTTCACCCTAGAATCAGGATTCCAACGCCGCGAAACTTTGGTGATGCAGTCGTACTGCAACCAGACTGAGTTGCCACAGACTCCAACAGACGTGGCAGCTGGAAGTGACCCAACAGATGAAATTCAACCTGGTAGACAACATCCTGGAACTTACCCGCGGCGAGCGAATCGTCACGGTCAAGGCTGTGAGTTTGGCCGAGGAGTACCTCGCCGACCACTTCCCGACCTTCCCGGTGCTCCCCGGAGTTATGATGCTCCAGGCCCTGGTTGAATCAGCGACATGGCTCGTACGCGACGCCACCGACTTCGCCCCATCACTGATCTTGCTTAGAGAGGCAAAAAACGTAACATATAAGAGCTTTGTGAAACCGGGAAACCTGCTTAGATTAGAGGTAAGCTGTCGCCGCCTGGAAAATGGATCAAGCGACTTTAGTGGATGCGGCTTCTGCAACGAAACGGAGATTCTGAGAGCTCGGTTCGGGCTAACTCACGTTTCGCTGGGCAAGACCGTCCCCGCCCTCGCGGAAATCGAACAACGTTTCACCCAGGAGGCGAAATCGACCTTCGAGCGTTTGAGCAACGGCGGGTAGTGACGGGCGAGCAACCACGACAGACTGTTTCCCAACTATTGGGTATTTTTTGTAAGAGTAAGTGAACACGAAACGGAGGTTCTTCCGGAATGGCAACCAGCCGCGATGAAGTCTTTGGCAAAGTTCAGGAAGTATTGACCGACGCCCTAGGTGTCGACGACGACGAAGTTTCCCCAGAGTCAACCCTCCAGGGTGATCTCGGCGCAGAGAGTATCGACTTTCTTGATATAGTCTTCCGCCTTGAAAAGGCCTTTGAAATTAAGATTCCCAAGGGCGAACTATTCCCCGACGAAATCCTCAACAACCCCGAGTACGTCGACGGAGACAAGATGACGCCCACAGGTTTGGAAAAACTCAAGCAAGCAATGCCCCACGCCGACTTCTCCAAATTCGAACAACAACCAGACGTAGCCAAGATGCCCGACCTGTTCACCGTGGACACAATCGTCAACTACGTAGAAAACAAGCTACAGGTTGCCTAGCGCGGACCTCACCGCACCGCTCTGCAAAACGCCATTGTGGCGAGGCGGATTCGCGCTGGTGACCGCGCTCGCCCCAGGCACGCGAGTCTCAAAATGCGATGGATTTGGATTGATAGTTTCGTAGAGTTCACCCCCAAAGGGAGCGCCTCCGCTGTCAAAAACGTTACCCGCTCAGAAGACCACCTCCACGACCACTTCCCTGGTTTCCCGGTCATGCCAGCCGCCCTTATCGTCGAGGGAATGGCCCAAACCGCCGGAATCCTGGTCGGGGAAGCACGCGGGTTCCGCGAAAACGTCATTCTCGCTAAGATACGCAAAGCTTCGTTCGATGACTTCGCCGTCCCCGGAGACCAACTCCGCTACGACGCCAAAATCGAAACCATCGACGACCAAGCTGCCGTAACAACAGGGGTCGTGTCGAAAAACGGCAAACCCATGGGGAAAGTAAACTTGATCTTTTCGCACGTAAACCAAGCAAGCAAACCGCCCGAGCTTCCAGACCATAACTTCGTCTTCACCGACCAGTTCATGGACCTGCTCGCCACGTTTCGAAGCAAAGACATGAGTGGATCCCCAAGCGATGAGTAATCGCCGAGTTGTCATAACAGGCCTGGGTGTCACAACCCCCCTTGGAATAGGAATCGAAGCACTTTGGGACGGACTCCTCGAGAAAAAGTGCGCGATAGGTCCCATCCAACAGTGGGACCCATCCGGACTCCCCTGTAGGCTCGCAGCCGAGCTCCCCGATTTCAAACTAAGAGACTACATTCCCAAGAACTATCGAAAAAGCATCAAGGTCATGGCCCGCGATATCGTAATCGCCGTAACCAGCTCCTACCTCGCAGTCAAAGACAGCGGACTCGTGACCAAGTGTTTAGTAGATCGTGATGAAGCTGGAGACATCCCCCCAGTGGATAGCACCCGCCTTGGCTGCAACATCGGCGCGGGGTTGATTTGTGCAGACCTTGTCGAGCTCGCCGGAGCGCTCAACACCGCCGTCGATGACGATGGAAAGTTTAGTCTGACCAAATGGGGCGCAGAGGGAATGACGAACCTCACCCCTCTTTGGCTGCTAAAATTCCTACCGAACATGCTCGCCTGCCACGTAACGATCGTCCACGACGCACAAGCACCATCGAACACCATCACCTGCGGCGAAGCGTCAAGTCATCTCGCCATCGGCGAAGCTTATCGCACAATCCAGCGCGGCGCAGCCGACGTTTGCATCTGCGGCGGAGCAGAGACCAAGCTCCACCCCATGGCCATCGCTCGCCACACCCTATGGGGACGCCTCAACACCGAAGACAACGCATCACCAAAAACCGCCTCCCTCCCATTCGGCGCTAAACGCCGAGGCATGATTCCTTCCGAAGGCGGCGGCCTGGTGATTCTCGAATCCCTTGACCATGCAAAAAAACGAGGCGCACGGATCTATGCAGAATTAGCGGGGTTCGGCGCAAGCTGCAGCGCAAGAAGCTGGAACAAACCAGACCCAACCGGCAGATCCATCATGCTCGCCATCCAAAAAGCATTGACCGACGCCGACACCAAAAGAGAAGACATTGACCTGGTCAATCCATTTGGCTCAGGCACACCAGATCACGACGCCTCTGAAATCGCCGGATGGAACGCGGCCATGGGCGACACACTCGAAAAAACATACGCCATGACGACCCGAGGATCGCTGGGCAACAACGGCGCAGGAACCGGCGCCATCGACTTCGCCGCAACCGTCATGTCCCTCCATCGAAACACCGTCCCCGTTTCAATCAACACGAATGAACTAGACCAAGCGTGCAAGTTCCGTTTCGCACAAAATGACCCAAAAGACGTACCCATTCGTCAGGCGATCACCGCGTCCCCGTCGTTCGCCGGCGGACAAAGTGCAGCCCTGATAATCCAAAGGTTCCAGGAGTAAACCGGTGACAAGGCGTGTCGTCATAACAGGAATGGGATTGGTCACACCGCTCGGCCACGACGTCGAATCCGTGTGGAAGCGATTGCTCGCCGGCGATTGCGCCCCGGCGCCTACGTCGAACTTCGACGCAACCGCCTTCCCGACTTCGTTCTCATCGGAGGTCAAAAACTTTAACCTCGTCGATTTCCTTGGAAAAAGCGCCGCCAACCACAAAGACGCAAGTCGCAGCACAGCCTTCGCCCTAGGCGCAGTCGCAAGAGCATGGTCCCACGCTGGGCTGGACCAAGACCTCGCCCTCGACACAACCCGCGTAGGCGTCTACCTCGGCGGGGGCGAAGGACCGCTGGATTTCAACCGCTTTGCAGAGGCAGCCGTCGCCGGCTGCAGAGACGACGCAGGCGAACCCGCTCCGCTCGACACAGTCCGCTGGGCAAAAAAAGCATTAGACGTTCTTCGCGCAGACCACGAGCTAGAGCAAGAACACAACTGCGCAGGTGGACACATCGCCGCACAGTTCGGCGCCGAAGGTCCAAACATAAACACCCTAACTGCTTGCGCCGCCAGCACACAAGCAATCGGCGAAGCTCTACACATCATCCGTTACGGCGACGCTGACATCATGATCTCCGGCGGAACCCACAGCATGATTCACCCGCTTGGCGTAACAGGGTTCAACAGACTAACCGCCCTATCAACCAGAAACGACAGCCCAGAAACCGCCTCCCGCCCCTTCGACCGAACCCGAAACGGTTTCGTACTCGGCGAAGGTGCAGGAATTCTCATCTTAGAAGAATTGGAACACGCAAAGGCACGCGGCGCTAAGATCCTCGCTGAAGTCGTAGGCTACGGTTCAACAGCCGACGCCTTCCGCATCACCGACATCCACGAAAATGGTCGAGGGGGAATCGCCGCCATGAAGACCGCCATCGAAAGCGCCGGACTCACCACCGCAGACATCGACTACATCTCAGCCCACGGAACAAGCACAGAGGAAAACGACAAGATCGAAACGCTCGCAATCAGGGGACTATTCCAAGACCGCGCCAAGGACATTCCGATCAGCAGCATAAAAAGCATGCTAGGACACCTAATCGCAGCCGCCGGTGCAGTAGAGCTAATCACTTGCGTACTCGCCATTCGCGACGGAATCGTCCCGCCAACGGCAAACTACGAAAACCCCGACGCAAACTGCGACTTGGACTACGTCCCCAACACCCCCCGCAAACTACCCGTCAGGGCAGCCCTCTCAAACAGCTTCGGATTCGGCGGACAAAACGACACACTCATCCTCCAAGCCTACAAAGCTTAGCAGCGACCGTCGTCCTCGATCAATACCGCCCCTCGACTAAGGACACGCCGGAATGTTGAGCGAGTACGGAGCAAGTTTCAGCGCATCGACATGCATGACGATATCGCTCACGTTGGCTGAGTCGGTCTGTGGCGCCGGAACCTCTTTGCGGATATAAGCCTGATACTCTGACGCAGCACCTGCTAAGTCCTTAACCAGATCAACCGTCAGCACAACGTCGGTCACGGCGACTATCCCGCTTGCATCCACGTCCCCAAAACGGGCAGTCGCCAGCGCGAGTTCGCCGGAAACCGCAAGACACGAGGCTTCATTCCCAGCGCAGCTCGCTGCAAGTTGAGCTATGCTATAAGTCGAATCGGGAACGATTGCCGCCCCGCTAAGATGAATGACCTCGCCCGCAAAAAGACCTGCCCAGTCAGCATACATAGGCTCGCAGCCAAGCGTCGCACACGAATAAAAAGTCAAGAGCGACGGCGATCCCAAACAAGTCGTCACAGGATCGCCATTGCCGTCGAGAAGAAAATTGACGTAGCGTACCTCGCCCTCACGCGCGGAGAAATCAGGCGAATTGGGTGGGATTGGCGAGGATGGATCGTATAGAGAATTCAACGTCACACGCAGCGCAGTATCGAATCCAGCACCTGCCGTTGGAACAACGAAAGAAACGAAACGATCTTTTGCTGATCCGTCGGGCTCAGACTCAAGCTCCCCTAGCGAGATCCCCAGCGAATAATCTCCTCCCCAACCAGAAACTTTCTCCGCCCACAACACGTAGTCACCTGGCGAGAGAAGCTGGGATACGGATTCAGTTGAACCGTTGCCCGTGGAAACTTCGAGTATGGAACCAGTTGAGGACATCAACCGAAGATCAAGATTCATATCAACCGTATCAAACGTAGCCGTTGCACTAAGCATCGCAGAACCCCCAGTGACCTGCACTAGGAAGTAATCATCGAAATCCACAAGTCGCAATGGGTAAGACCCACTGCCAATTGTCGCAGCTGAAGCAAAATCATCATTGTCTTCAAAGCTATCATCCGGAATAATGGACTCAAGATAACTGGAAACTGAAGAATACGTCACAGAAAGTCGCCCGTAGAGGTTGTTGAAGCTCGCCTGGTTCGTACAGGTAGGTTCTGCGAAGAAACAAACCCCATAGAGCTGACCAACAACCTCCCAGCTAGCATTAAAAAGAGGCGACCCACTCGATCCACCCTCAGTAGCACCACGGGTCCAATCGTTGTAGACATAGCGCGAAAG
>JAJDDZ010000036.1 GCA_029260025.1 Phycisphaerae bacterium
AAACGACATGGCAGAACGACTCCTAGATTTGGGTTCAGCTGAGCTTGATGTGCTCAAGGCGCTTTGGGAGACGGGGCCCGCTCCGGTTCGCGAGGTTCTTGCGTATCTCCACGGTCATGGGCGAAAGCTCGCGTATACGACCGTTCAGACGCTTCTTACTCGATTGGAACAGAAGCGATATGTGGTGAGCGACAAGTCTGATGTTGCTCACGTTTTCCGGGCTCGGGTTTCTCGCGATCGGGTTTCACGCTCTCGCCTCAAGACGCTTGTATCGCAGCTCTACGACGGGGCGACTGGCCCATTGGTCTTGCAACTTGTGAAGACCGGCCGGTTAACAACAGATGAGATCAGTGAGCTTCACGACTTGATTGAGAAGCTCGATTCCGAATCGTGATCCGCCTCCTACGGAGAAAACGGGATGTCTGACCTATTTCATACCTCGACGAACTACCTCTGGCAGAGCGGGATCTCTATATTGCCGCTTGTTCTCGTGGTTGGTCTTGTGACTCGGTTTCTTCCGATGCGACCATCGACGCGCCATGGTTTGTGGCTGATGATTTTGCTGTGGATGATTGTTCCGCCGCTGGTTCCCGGCGTTGAAAACCCCTGGGTAGAAGACGCCGTAGCTGTAGAGCCGGCAGTCGTTTCTTCAGATGCTCAAGATGGTTCGCCTGTTCGGTCGCAGTTGGTCGAAGTGCCTGCGAAATCTGAGGGGGTAGTTCGTGAATCGCGCCGGGTGGGAGAACGCGACCAAACCAAGGCACCGCGGCGGGCGCGCCGGAGCTCGTCAGCTCCGACGGCGTCGCACGCTGCACGTTCTAGAAACGTACACGTTCCTTCACTACGGAATGCTACCCGTTCGGCGTACGCTGTGCCGGAGGTGCTCGCCCAGGCCGGCGGCGTCGGCGGGTCGCTTCCGCTTACATGTCTAGCTGATGAACCTATACCGGTCAAGGCGATTGACGTTGGACCCTCTTGTGCTATGCCCACAGAGCTTCCTGGTGAGCGTTTTGCTCGTGATGGTGGGGTATGTTTGGCGACTCCTCATTTTCGAGTTCCTGTCGCTGGCGAATCGAATTCGATTTCCGAGGTGGTCGATTCACCGCAGTCTCTTGGTGATATGGCCTCGCGTCGTACGTCATCAGTGGGTCGCGAGGTTCTTTCGCTTGAGTTGGGCGAATTTGATGATTCTACTGCGGACGACGGCGTTGTTGCGGCATCCTCGCCGAGTCGGTTCGGTGAGTGGCGTCGCTGGGCGGGTTCGCTCGTTGGTGTTCGTGACGCGATTGGTCAGATTCCGGCGCTGCCATTGGATCTTTGGTTGTGCGGGACCTTGATTGTTCTGTTGTATGGTGGATTGCGTATTGAGTCATTCCGTAAGCGGATGCGTCGCGCCTACCCAGCTTCGCCGGACATTGCCCTGCAGGTGAGCGATGTGTGTCGTGACCTTGGCGTGAAGCGGTCGCCGAGAACGCTGATGGTTGATGATCGACTTTCGCCGATGGTCTGGGTCGGGTTTAGGCCACGTTTGGTCTTGCCCGTTGCGCTTTGGGATGATCTCGACGAAGGGGGTCGGCGCGCGGTGCTTACGCACGAGTTGGCGCACGTTCGCCGCCGGGATCATTGGGTTTTGATTACGCAGGGTTTGATCGGGAGTTTGTACTGGTGGAATCCGGTCGTGTGGTGGGTTCGTCGGTGCATTCATGTTGAAGCTGAGAATTGCTGCGACGCTTGGGTCACGACTTTGCTTCCCAAGCGCCGTCGAGCCTACGCCGAGGCGCTCTTGAAAGCGCGGCAATTCGTAGGTGAGAAAAATTGGGCTGTGCCAGCGATGGGCATGGCAGTTACAACTGGGCGAGCAAGTAGATTTTCCAGGAGACTGAAGATGGTCATGACGACGAGTAACAAACCGAGAATGTCTATAGGAGGGGTTTCGCTGGTCTTGTTGATGGCGACGGTCGGATGGGTTTCGTCACCGGCGCAATCGTGTCCGAAGCACGAAAAAGGCAAGAAGAACCAGAAGGCGCCGCTGGTTCAATCCAGTAATTTGGCCCCGAAGGTTGTTTCTGACGTGAACCCCGAGGCGGTTGAGAAGTTCTCTAGATTCCTTTCCGCTCGGAGAGTAAGCGCGAAGATCGCTCCGGCGTTGATCACTAGGCCGGTTCTGGCGCAGTTGATGTTCGCTTCAAACGCTGGCGACGATGATGACCTGGACGAGAAGAAGATGCGCAAGCTTGAAAAAAGACTCAAGAAGCTTGGAGAAGAGCTTGAGCGCATGGGCGAAGAAATGTCAGGTGAGATGGAAGCGAAGATCGCCGCTGCCATGGAGAATCTTGAGGATCTTGACCTTCGCGATCACGACAAACACGCCAAGAAAGATCGCAAGCGCGCGAGGACAGATCGGAGTCGCGGAATCGCGAAAGCTCCCCGCGCTCCGAAAGCTCCCCGCGCTCCGAAAGCTCCTCGGGCACCAAAGGCTCGTCGTGCACCTAGAGCCCCTCGGGCTCCGAGAGCGTTCGCGGCTCCGAACGTTCAAGCTTGGGGGTTGTCTGGAGATTCCGGTCAGAAAGATTGGCGTGGATACGAATTGTCAGATGGGAAGGGAGATGCTTTCTGGAAGCTGATGGTACGCAGCGATATTCCGATCCTGGTGCGTTCGAAAGGCGATACGATTGAGATCGAGGCGACGATCCGTCAGCACAGCGTGCTCCATGCCTTTTTCCAGATGATTGATCCGTCGGATGAGCGGGCAGAGGCGGATAACTTCTTCGCGCCGACGTTTGCCGGAGTTTTCGCTCCTTGTAGCGATTGTGACGGCGATAAGTGCAAGAATTGTCAGGATTCAAAGAACCGCAAGCACAGCCACGGTTACTCCTATGTAACTTCGGGAAATTCGGGATGCGGTGGGTGCGACCAGTGTGGGAACAAGGGCAAGAACAGTTGCTGCGGGAAGAGCAACGGCGCGAGCGCTGAACCTAGTTTCCCGTTAGGTAACGATGGCTGCAAGTCGGGCAAGTGCAAAGCGTGCGATAAAGCGAAGAAAGCTAAGAAACGTGCGAAGAAAATTCGTGACCAGGCACGCTCGCGAACCCACGAACTTCGAGCGAGGGCCGAAGGCGAAGCTGGGCGAGTTCGCGGTGAAGCTCGCGTTCAGGCGGAGCGGATTCGTGATCGCGTTCGTGATCACTCGCGTCAAGCTAAGCTCGAAGCTCGCGGACAGCGCGATACCGCACGTTCTTTGGAGCGTCAGGCAGATGAAATGCAACGTCAGGCAGAGCGCATGCGAGAGCAAGCGGAGCGGGTCCGAGAGCAGTCGGAACGTGTTCGTGAGCGTGCCGAGCGTTTGCACGAGGAAAACGATGACGAAGGTGCAAAGCGTCGTGCACCGCGAGTACAGTTTCGTAAGCAAATGGAAGCGCTCGCGTTGCATCTGGAAGAGCTAGAGCAGCAGGCGGATGGGCTCGACGAATATGCTGGCAGCCTAAATGAAGAAGCTACGATCGCTATGGAGCAAATGGGTTTCATGGAGCGACATTCGGAGCAACTGGCGGAACGCGTTGAAGCTATCGTCGAATCGTTTGAGCCGTTAGGGAGTATTCAGACGACTCCGGAACTTGCCGAGGCGATCGTTGCGATGACGGCGGAACTGGAACACATGGCTCCTGAGCTTGCTGAGATGGCTGAAGTTTTCGTTGCTGAGGCGATGGAAGCCGTTGAAATGCCTGAATTCCCTGCGGTTCCTGAGGTTGGTGCGATCATTGAAGCGTCGTCGAATGCGGCGATGGCTGCCTCGGAAGTCGCCGCATCGATGGCTGTTGAAGCTGCTGACGTTGAGGCGGTGTCGGCGCTTGAAGCGGCCCTCGAAGCCGTCGAGGCAGATGAAGATGACGGCGACAACTAGGGTTTTGTCATTGGTTTCGATGAACCAATGACTGCGTAGCCTTACGCATGTTCGATCGCGCTTTGCGATATAGGTTAGCTTAGCGCGATGTAGGTACTTAACTTGCGATTGACGAGTCTAGGCCGGTCACCCTATGGGGGTTGCCGGCGCGAAACTCGGGCGATGCCCGACATGCTTGCGGTGTGCGCAAATTGCGGTCCGATCGTCGCTGAAAGTGGAATGGAAACCGAAGGGAGCGCGACGAATGACGACGAAATCTTCCGGCGTTGAACGTAGTTTGTTGATCTTGATCGCCGTCGCCTGCCTTCAGTCCCTGGTCGTCGAGGTGGGCGCCGACGACTCAGGCGATGCGGCGCTTCGCGACTATCTAAGTGGGAATGGGTTGCTCAATCGCGGACTCTATGATCTGGCAGTCAAAGAGTATCAGGGTTTTCTCAGCAAACATGCGGGTCATGAGAAAGCTTCAGTCGCGCGGTACGGGTTGTCGGTTAGTCTGTTTCGTCTTCAGAAATTTGAGGACGCGGCGCGTGAGCTTGATAAACTTCGGAAGCTGACGGACTTCGAGTTTTCAGCCGAAGTTTCGACGATGTCAGGGCAAGCGCACCTCGCTACTGGTGAAACGAAAGAAGCGGTCATGTCGTTCCGTGAGACTGTGACGCGTTATGGCGATCACGATTTGGCGGATGACGCGGGCTCTGGTCTGGTTGAGTCGCTGTATCGCGAAAGGGAGTTCGCCGGCGCTTTGGAAGCGTGCGGAGATTTCTCGAATCGTTGGCCTGAGAATCCGCTGCGAGAGCGGGTTGAGTTCTTCGGCGGGTTGTGCGAGATGGCGACCGGAGACTACGAGGCCGCCGCCAAACGGTATGGGCCTTTCTTGGAGAAATTTGCGAAGGGTCCGTTCGCCGAGCAGGTTTCGCTGCTCTTGGCGCAGTGTCATCAGCGCAACCGATCGGTCGATGCTGCGATCGCGCAGTATCGAAAAGTGCTCACTCAGTCTACTAAAGATTTCGTCCCCGACGCCTTGCTTTCGCTTGGGGGATTGCTCTACGAAAAAGGCGCGTACGGCGAGGCTGCGACGGTTCTCGATCGATTGTTGGAGAAATACAAGAGTCATCCGAATGCCCCGCGGGCAGTTTTTCAGCGTGCCCTCGTGTATTTTGCGACTGAGAATTACAAACGTGCTTACAAAGCTTTCCAAGTCGCCGAGCAATTCGATAAGGCCACCGCTGATCGGTCTAGTTATTGGTCGGGTAAGTGCAAGCTGCGTCTCGAAGAGTTTGGGAAAGCTGCGGAGCGATTTGCAGGGGCCTACGAGAAATACTCAGATAGCTCGCTCGCCCCACTGATGCTGTACGATCGTGGCGTTGCCTTACTCCAGGCAGAGGATTCTGACTCAGCGCTTGATTCGCTAGAGCTTTTCCGCAAACGATTCGAAGATCACGAACTGGTGCCATCGGCGATGAACATGATCGCGACGACGCTACATAATCAGAAGAAGTTTGCCGCGAGTCGTAAGTTGTGTGACGAATTTCGGTCGCGCTTTCCGGATCATGAGCTATCGCCGGGGTTGGCTTTCTTGCAGGCGGAAAATCTATTTTTCGCGAAGTCGTACAAGGAGGCTGCGATCGGCTATCGCGAAGTTTTGGAAAAATATGGGTCGGATGGTCGCGGTGATCTTGCGAAGCTGCGTCTGGCGACGTCGCTTTATCGTCTCGACGCTTTCGATGAGGCGCGCGAGCTCTTTGAAGCTGTGGCATCGCTTGCAGATGTCGATGCAATGTATCAGCCGGCGTTGCTTGGTCTGGGCGACATTTTGTTTCAGTGCGGCGAGTGGAAGCAGGCTGAGCAGCGCCTGGATGCGTACTTGTCATTTGGGACGAGTCAACCCTCTGCGGACGATGCGCTATTGAAGCGGGCGTTATCTCGTCAGCGGCAGGAGAAGTTTGCTGAAGCACGGACTGACTACGAGGAACTTCTCGCGCGGTTTGATGATAGCGCTCACCGATTGCAAGCGCGGTTTGAGCTCGGGCAAGTGCTGGTGTCGCTGGATGAACCTGAGAAAGCGAAAGAGGCTCTTGAGGCGGTTCTTTCGGAGGGTGACGATTCACGATTTGCGCCGCATGCCCTCAATCATCTCGCGGCGCTTGCGATGAAGTCGGGCGACTACGATCGGTCAGCCAAGCTGTACGAAATGGCCGGTCGGTCGAAGCATGTTGATTCGCTTGCGCCCAATCTCTTGTTTCAGGAAGCCCAGTCGCTGATGGCGGCGAAGGATTTCGCTGGCGCTGAGAAAAGCTTATCGAGTTTTGTATCCCGGTATGGTGAGGACGATCGTGCGAGCCAGGCTGGCGGACAACTCGTGATTGCGATTGCTCGGCAGGACCGGTGCGACGATGCGCTCGCGACATTCGACGTTCTACCGAGCGGGACGCTGTTGCGACTGGAAGGATCACTTGTGGCAGCCGTGCAATATGAGCGAGCTTGGTGTTTGCGTTCTGTTGGTAAGACGGATGAGGCCGCGACGGTTTATCACGAGATTCTTGACGGCAAAGCGCCCGAAGACACCGCCCGTCATGTCATGCTTGAGTTGGGTGAGATATTGGCGTCGAAGGGTGACTTCAAAGACGCCGCGAAAGTTCTAGGCAAGCTACACGAATCCCTTTCGAGCGGTGACGGTGATGCTTTACAGGCGATCCGCGAGAAGGGGACTTACCGACTTGCGGTATGTGCGTTTGAGCTTGGTGAATTTGAAAAGGCAGCTTCGCTGTTCGAAGAGTTCTTGGGCAGTTTTGAGGCTAGTCAACATTCGGCGTCGGCTTCTTTTTTTGCTGGCGAAGCATATTACAAGTTGGGTCGCCACGATCGGTGCGCCAAGCACATGGGGCGGATCATCGAGAAGTTCGCCGAGCATGACGTGGTTGGCCCGGCACTTCTGCGATTGGGAGAAGCTACCGCAGTCTTGCAGCGTTGGGCGGTCAGCGAGCAGGCGTTTGACACCTATCTATCTCGGTTTGGTGATAGTGATGTCTGGTATCAAGCTCAGTTCGGTCGTGGCTGGGCGAGGGAGCATCAGAAGCGTTTTGATGAAGCGATGAATGATTACGGGTCGGTTGTTGAGAAGCACAAGGGTGCGACGGCTGCTCGTGCGCAATTTCAGGTTGGGCAGTGTTTGTTTGCGAAGAAGGATCACGAAGCGGCTGTGCGTGAGCTATTGAAGGTTGATATTCTTTACGCGTACCCGGAGTGGAGTGCTGCTGCGCTGTACGAGGCGGGTCGTTGTTTTGAGAAGCTCGCCAAGCCAGCGGAAGCGCAGTCACAATTTCGCCGGGTGGCAGAGAATTTTTCAGAGACTGCTTGGGCGAAGCTCGCCTTGAAGCGGTTGAATGATGTTTCGACTGCTTCGGCGCTGCCTGGGCAGTAGTTCACGCGCTTAAAGTGCTAGCATCGCGGACAAGAGAAAGGAACCATAAGATATGAATGTTGAATTGATAGTTGGGGCGGCTATGTCGCTTGGTTCCGTCGTTGTTGCACAGGTCGCTGGAGATGGGGGGGCGCCGGCGCCTGCCGATGCGTCGATTCAGTCTGTTTGGGATTTCGTGACCAAGGGCGGGTTGGTGATGATACCGATCGGTCTTTGTTCGTTAGTTGCGTTTACGGTTGTCGTGGAGCGAATGGTTTCGCTGCGTCGGAGTCAGATAATTCCACCGGATTTTTTTCCTGGACTTTCCGGGAAACTTGATAACGGAAGCACCGATCGTGAGAAGGCACTGGACTATTGCAAGGACCATGCGAGCCCTATCGCGAACATATTCGCGGCCGGGATCAAACGGTTAGGTCAGCCAGAAGCGATTGTTGAAAAACATATTCAAGAAGCAGGCGAGCGCGAGGTGTTCAAGCTTCGCAAATACATGCGGTTACTCTCCGTGGTTGCTTCGATTGCTCCTTTGATGGGATTGTTGGGGACGATTTTCGGCATGATTGCGGCGTTTCAGACAGTGGCGGCGTCTGGTGATGCGCTGGGGAAGACCGAGCTTCTAGCGAAGGGGATATACCAAGCGATGATTACGACGGCTGCGGGGTTGATGCTCGCGATTCCGGTGTTGATTGCGTACCACTGGATCGCCGGGAAGATCGAGACGCTGGTTGCGGAGATGGATCGCCTGACGGTCGAGTTTATGGACGAGCATGTTTCTTCTCCGGTGATTCCTCCGTCGCTTGTGGTGGAGCAAGGTTCGCCGGTCGCGGGTTCAGCGGACCATGTCACGTCGGGCGGTAATGGAAGTGCCGAGGAGCGAATTCGTAAGTCTATCAGTCTTGGGTCGGCCGGTTCGACGGTTGAAACGATATCATAAGGAGAGGGATTCGTGTTACTTAAAGCTGCCGATCCGTCGGAGGGCGTGTCGATCGAAATGACGCCGATGATCGATATGGTCTTTCTCTTGTTGATCTTCTTTCTTGTGGCCACCACGTTTCATCAGAGTGAGCGGGAGATGCAGATTGCGCTTCCAGTGGCGAGCGCTTCGGAGCCCATTAGTGCGCTGTTGCAGGAACTGGTCGTCAATATTGACGGCGAGGGGAAGCTGTTTGTTGGCGGACGCAATGTTTCGGTTGAGGACTTGCAAGTGATCGTATCGGAGGCAGTGGCGGGGAATCCGGATCAGAAGGTGACTGTTCGCGGGGATCGTCATGCTGCATACGCTCACATCGTGTCAGTCTTGGACGTTTGCAAGGGTGCGGGGATTCAGGAGCCGTATTTAGATACGGTCGTGACGGGCGGATAGGCCAAGAAATGTTCTGGCGCGGAATTGCTGTGTCGCGAGATATTGACTTCGAGGTAATGCCATGGTTTTGGGATTTTGGTCGCGAGACGAAAATGGTGCGAATCCTCGGGTGAAGCGATTCGCGATTGTTCTGGGCCTCGCTCTGTCGCTTGGTGTGGTTGCGTTTGCGGTTTGGCGGGTCATTCCGAGTAGCGAAAGTTTTTACACGGACGCGGATACGATCAGAGAGCCCGTCGCAGCGGCGCAGATCCGCGACATCCTTTGGCAGCCGCCCGCGCCGCTTTCGGACATAATCAATACGACCGCCGACGATTACGAGCCGCGACTTAGTGCGGACGGGCTGACGCTTTTCTTTGTCCGTGGGAAGGCGAGTGAGAACGCGGAGATTTTCACGTCGCGGAAGACGTATGCTGGTTGGTCTGCTCCAATGGCGATCACCGCAATCAATTCAGAGGCGGACGATCTGGGGCCAGAACCGTCGAAGGACGGGAAATCGCTTTACTTTTATAGTAACCGCGAAGGTACGTTCGGCGGATATGACCTTTGGGTTGCCCGATTGGAGGGTGATGCCTGGACCGTGCCGGTGAATCTAGGTCCCAGTGTCAACTCGTCTTTCAATGACTATGGGCCGGCGCTGACCGGCGATGGTTCGAAGCTCTTTTTCTCTTCCAATAGACCTGCTGCGACAGATGAGGACATCCCCGATCCTAGCGCCTGGTCGGCAACACTTCGGGAAGACTTGTTCTACCGTACGTATGATCTCTACGCGGCGACGATCGGCGATCGCGGGATTGGCGAGGCGGCGGCGATCAGCGAACTGAATACGCCATTCAATGAAGGAGCACCGTCGGTTAGTCCTTTTGGCGATTTCCTCTATTTTTCGTCGGATCGACCCGGTGGCGAAGGTGCGTTTGATCTCTATCGATCTCGCAGTTTGCATGGGGATTATCAAGCGGTGACGAATCTCGGTTCGTCGATCAATACGCCAGCGAATGAGTTGGATCCTGCACTGGCGATGGGCGGGTATGCTCTTTATTTTAGCTCTGATCGACGCAAGAAGTCGGTCGCCGTGAATGAGGGGGCGGCGAAGTCGCAGGGTGGAAGTGAGGTCGGGCGACCGGAGTACAACCTTTTTTATAGTGCTTCGCGTGAGGTGTTTGCGGACTCGGAGCAGAACGATCGCGATCCAATCGACTGGGCGGCGCTATGGGCTGCGATAGGACCGAACTTGCTATGGGCGCTGCTTGCGCTGCTACTACTTCTGGCGATGTTGTCGCTCTTTCGGGCGATGCAGGACCGCAGGGTGAGTCTTCTTGCGAAGTGTTTGCTGGCGTCTCTTGCGGCGCATCTCTTGCTCCTGATGTTGATGAACGCCTGGGAAGTCGCGGCTGGGATCGCTGGAGAATTCAACAGGCGCGGAAAAATCCAGATTGCGATCGCCTCACCTTCTCGCGGTGACGCTATCGCTTCGCAGATTCGAGGCGAGCTGACGCAAATTGAATTTCCGGACATCGCGTCTCCGCCGCCCGCACAGCGCGTTGAGATGACGACAAGACCAGATGCCCACGTCGATCGTGCGACGCTAGCAGTTAATCGCTCGCCACTTGCTGAGCGTGATGCGCCGCGTCAGTCTGTGGCGGTGTCTGATGCGATGAGCAATCCGCAGAGTGAATCGGCGATCCCGGAGCGTCCGGTCGATCTGGGGCAAGCGCCGGTGTTGCTCGCCGCGATTATTCCCAGTGAGTCGTCCCGAATGAATGCGGCGGAGAAGTCGATTGAACGTCAAGTTCAAGCAGAGCAATCATCGACTTCGGTGCGAGCCAATGTCGATGCCCCGAGTGCGCAAGCATCTGCGCGGATCGATATGCGCCCTACCAAGGCGACCGTCGATCTCTTGCAATCGAGTCTGTCGAGCGTTGTTACGCTTGCCCAGGAACAGGTTGATCGTACGCCGGCAGAAATGGCGTTCGTCGCATCTGGTTTGCCTAAGACAGCGATGCAGGTTGTCGATGCTGAGTTGGTCGCACCGGCAATGCCCGGCGTGAGCGATCGGATGAGCGAGGTCGCGGAGTCGCAAGTTGATTCGCCAGTGGCTGAGTCGGTTGGTCAGCTGCGACGGGTCGAGATTTCGCGAGATGCGGTGGCATCTCGAACGGATGCTTCGCCGAACCGAGCGCTTGCAATCGAGAATAGTGAGTCGTTGCTCGATGATAGCGAAGCATCGAAAATTGACCTCTCCCCGGACGCCGCGGAGGCCTTTGCGGTGGAAGAGGTACTCGTTCCAGAACCTTCTTCGATCGCGGTGCCCGCGCCGTCGATGCGATTGGTCAGCGACGTCGCGACGCCGCAAGTCGATCGAGTAGATGAAAATCAGCTTGAGAAGTCGGTCGCCGAGGTGAAAGCAGCCCCGGGTGAATCGTTGCGTTCGTTGCCAACGTCTCATGTTTCGCAGATTGCTGAAGCTTCCTTGGCTGCTGTGGATACGGCGGTTGCGCCTAGTCAGATGCCCGCGGAGCAACTTCCCGAGTCGGTAATCATTGCGGACGCAACGCCAGTCGATCAGCCAGTCGCTGTCGCGACGAATGTGACGATGCGAGCTAATCTGATTCCTCCGCCGATGCTTTCGGCGATGGCACTTCCAGCAATCGACCCTGCGGCGGATGAGGTTGTTGAAGCCGACTTTCGGAAAGTCGATTTGAGTGAAACGCTTCCCGACCGGTTGCATAGCGACGTGCTTGCGTCGGCGGTGATGCCCACCCCGATTCCCGATGCTTTCTTTACCGACGTCGCTGTTCCAAGGCTCGCCTGGGAGGATGCGCCGACTCGTCGCGTAGAGGACGAGACACCGCGGGACTTGGCGGAGATTCCGATGCAGCTGGTGTTGGATGACTCGCATCGACTGCCGATTGCGTTTGCGGCGACGCCCGGTTTGAAGATCGAAACGCTGGCAGAGGAAATTGAGCCGCAGCTCGAAAGCGATGACCCGTCATCGGATGAGATCATTGGGATGCTTCGTGGCGTCGTCAAAGACAAAGAGACAGGCGAGCCTCTCGCAGGTGCGCAGGTGCGATTGACGTTGCCATTCGTGGGTGCGATCGTCGCGGTGGCTGATCGGTTGGGGCGGTACACGATGGATGTTCCGGAGGTTCCGAATTTTTTCGCGGTTTCTGCCACCGTTGAGGGATATGTTCCAGAGACCAAGAGCGTCAGTCGCGATCGTGTCGAAGGTCGTCGGTTGCGTGTTAACTTTGAGCTGTCACCGCAAGATCGCGCGACTTTGGTGATGGAAGCGATTCCGGATGTGCATCATCTCGGGGATAACCGGTTTGAGGGGCGGATCAATAGTCAGTTCCAGAAGGAGTCGGAAGGGGATCGTTACGAGACGACGTTCACATTGCAGAGCGATCAGCTAGGGTCGAACTTGAGCGAAGGCGAAGTCGTTTTGCTTGCGAAGGGTGTGCAGCGTAGTCATAAAATCGTTATCAATGGCGAAGCGCTAGATGATCGCCTGGATGATGCACCGTCGGATGGTAGCTTTGGCGAATTTGTCGCGTGGTTTGATGTATCGATGCTGCGCGAGGGAGAAAACACACTGGCCGTCGTCGCTAAGCCCAGTAGTAGCGACATTGATGATTTTGAGTTCGTGAATGTGCGGGTGCGGTTGATTCAATGACTGCCGCTACGGCGCTTGTTCGCATTCGCCCTCGGTGGCGATGTTGATGCTATTTCCCCATGCGACGCAGTCGCTGGCGTACGTCTCGCCATCACAGCCACAGACCGGCGCGTAAATATCAGTGCACACATCGGGGATTGCTTCGCAGATACCGGCAACGATCGTTTCACCGCATCCGGTTTCGTACTTGCAGAAGGATCCGGTGGCGCAGGCAAGATCGGATTCCCCGCCGCAGGGCGTCCCCGGAAGTCCGCAGCCAGCAAGCAGGAGGATCGATAGTCCAGAGGCCCCCGCCAACCACCAAGTCTCGTGAGTCATTGTCATGCTCCTGTCTTGTTGATCTCGTTGTCGCTCGGGAGAATCTTCGCGTTTTCTACGTGTCCGACAACCGAGTCCGATGAGGTCGTCTTGCGGTTGAACTACTCCGTTTTTCGGGAGGCGCGGATTCTGTCGGCTTGTTTGATTCCCGCTTCGCAGATTTCCTGGAACTCTGTTGAGGTAAGTCCGCAGGAACCGGCGATCGTCACGAGCACTTCACGTTCCTCGGGGGAGATTTCTCCGTCGATACGGGCTTGTGCGACGAGAAGCTGAATCGCTTTTCGTGCGGACTCGTCTGATCGAAGGGCGACGTTGTCTGCGAGGGACTTGTCTGTGGCTGCGAATTCGAGCATCGCGTCGAAGGACGTATTGCCGATCCCGCACTTCTGCGCTAGTCCTTTGAGGACGCCCGTTTCACTTCGCGTGACTTTTCCGTCCGCGACGGCGACGGCGATTGCGGCCTTGAGTAGTTCGAGATCTTGTATTGATGCCATTCCTGTCTCCTATAGGCAGCTTACTTAGCTTTTTGCTGCGAGGAATTCTACTACGTCGATTTTGGCGATGATTCCGGTTGGTGTTCCCTTCTCGATCAGAACTGCGACTTCGCCGTTGTCGAAGATGCGTTGCACCTTCGTCAGCGAGTCGTCGATGGAGACGGTTCCGTTGAGCGGCGTGGCTGCCTTGATGACTTTGTCGTCGCCGTTGCATTCGCCGGTGGCGAGCGCGCGGAGAAGGTCGATCTCGTGGACCATCATGAGTCCGTGGGAGTCGTCTGGTTTGATAGGCATTTGCGAGATGCCCATCTCGCTCATACGCCCGGCCACTTGCGTAATCGTTTCGTCGGGTTCTGCGAATTCAATATTTCGACCTTTGTAGTCGATCAAGTTACTTACTGACCCGATGCGCTCCTCGATTCCGAGGTACCCCATGTCGCGCATCCATTCGTCGTCGAAATACTTGCTAACGTAGCGGTCGCCGGAGTCAGGGATAATGCACACAACGAGTTTTCCCGGTCCAAGTTCCTTGGCCACCTTTAGCGCCCCCCAAAGCGCCGTTCCCGCGGATCCGCCCGCGAAGATGCCTTCTTCGCGTACCAGTTTGCGTGCTAATAGAAATGAGTCACGATCAGACACCTCCACGACTTCGTCGATCACCGAGAAGTCGAGCGTTCCGACCATGAAGTCGTGGCCAATCCCTTCCACGCGATAAATCCCGGGTTCACGGACATCTCGCTTGTTGAAGACGTCGCAATAAATGCTCCCGACGGGGTCGGGGCAGACGACCCGCACCTCGCGTCCTGCTTCAGCCGCTTTTTCTTTTAGGAATTTGGCTGTACCGGAGATGGTTCCGCCGGTCCCGATTCCCCCGACGAGACAATCGATCTTGCCATCGGTATCGTTCCAGATTTCCGGGCCTGTGGTCAGGTAGTGTGCCTCCGGGTTGTTCATATTATGGTATTGGTCTGTGTAGCAGGCGTTGGGAAGTTCCGAGGCAATGCGTTTGGCGATTTCGACGTAGCTTTCGGGATGGTCGTGGGGGAGGTCGGTTCGGGTGACAAGTACTTCGGATCCGAACGCCTTGAGCATGTCGATTTTCTCTTTGCTCATTTTGTCGGGAATGGTGAAAACGGTTCTGTATCCTAAGACAGCAGACGCCATCGCGACTCCGAGACCGGTGTTGCCCGAAGTGCTTTCGACGAACGTTCCGCCTGGTTTGATTTTGCCGTCTTCGATCGCCTTGTTGACCATGTGGACAGCCATTCGGTCTTTGACGGACCCGCCGGGGTTGAGCTGTTCAAGTTTGACGAGCACGGTGGCCATGCTGTCATCGACGAGTTTGTTGAGCTTGACCATCGGCGTTTTGCCGATGAGTTCGAGTACGTTTTCGTAGTAATGCATTATTCGTGTCACCAGCTGGAGCAAAAAGTCGTCACAAAGTCTCGTTCACCGAGTCGGATATTCTAGCGAGACGCCGTGTGAGGGGAAAGCTGAGCGGTGGAAATCGGCTGTTCGCGAGCTGTGTGCGGCGTGATCCATGAAATCAGACATTGGCGCTTATTTTTCGGTAGTAGATGGCGACGTGTGTATGCTAAAATCCTGGCAGGTGGTAGGGGCCGGTTCGCATACTGGAGACATCATGGACGCTAAAGAGATGTTGGTACTTCCAAGTCGAGACGAGATGCTTCGTGCGACGATGTCGCGGGACGCTGCCTACAACGGAGTGTTTTTCGCTGCGGTCGCGACGACGCGGATCTTCTGCAGGCCAACATGCCCCGCCCGCAAGCCAAACCCCGAAAACATTTCCTTCTTCCCTTCCGTTCGAGATTGTTTGTTTGGCGGATATCGACCATGCAAGCGGTGCAAGCCTTTGGCGACAAACGGTTACACGCCGGATTGGTTAGAGGGGTTGCTTGCCGAAGTCGAAAGAGCGCCGGCGGCGCGCATCAGCGATCAGGATTTGCGTGAAATGGAAATCAGTCCACACCAGGCGCGGAGGTATTTTTCAACGCAGTTTGGAATGACATTTCAGGCGTATCATCGTGCGCGGCGGTTGGGGCTCGCGCTTGAGTCACTTCGCAAAGGAAAGGATTCACTGATGGTGGGACTAGAGCATGGGTTTGAGTCGCAGAGCGGGTTCCGTGATGCGTTCGAGAAAACCTTCGGCGTACCCCCGGGGAAGGCACGCGATGTTGAATGTTTGACGACGACTTCGATCGAGACGCCGATCGGTCCTCTGGTGGCGTGCGCGACGGATGAGGCGCTTTGCTTTATGCAGTTCGCGGAGCGGCGCGGGTTTACCAGGCAGCTCGAGTTGACGCGACGACGACTTGGCGTGTCGGTTGTGCCGGGGACGAACCAGTTGCTAAATGACTTGGCAAAGCAAATGGGGGAGTACTTTCGCAAAGAGCGTCGTGAATTCGATGTTCCTCTGCACTATCCGGGAAGCGATTTTCAGGTGAGCGTCTGGGATGCTCTCCGCAGAATCAAAATAGGGCAGACTCGGTCGTATGATGAGATGGCTACGGCGATTGGTCGACCGGGAGCGTGGCGTGCGGTTGGTCGAGCGAACGGCGACAATCCGATCACGATTATCGTTCCGTGTCACCGGGTCGTGCGTTCTGATGGGTCACTTGGCGGGTACGGCGCTTGGGTGTGGCGGAAGAACTACCTGCTCGATCTCGAACAGGCGAAGGCGGGGAGCAAGGGCTCTCAGGCCGCGCTGTTTCCATAAACGGACGCCGAGTGCGTTGACGTTTGAGGCTGCGATTGTAGCTTTTCCGTGGAGATCGTGTTGCTCGAGCACCCCGATACAAATCACAAGAGACCTTAAGGAATGCGCTCCATGCCTATTCGATCCGTCGCCATGGATGTTGCCGTTTTGATTCTTGCAATCTGTTGTCACTATTCGATCGCCGGCGAAACGGATGACCGCAAGCTCAAACTAGCGGACGTCTTCGAGCCCGAGTACGCGTCGGACCCACATATTTCTGCCAATGGTGAGACGGTTGTTCATGCTCGTAATTTCATGGATATCCGCCGGTTGTTCTTGCGAGTTCCATCGGACTCAAGAAAGAGATTTCGTGTTATGGCGAAGTCTCATGTGCGGCGTGTCTGACGAAACCGATCAAGAACGGTCTGCTTCGAAGCGGAGATGGACGACTATATTCGTAAGCCTCTGAAACCAGACTTGCTTCTTTCCAAGGTCGAGACATGGAATGGAAAGACCTCTTCGGCAACATCGCATAAGGTCGCAACCGACGATACCTCCGCGTGACGTCCACCACTACTATCGATTCGGCTGTGGCGGCCAAAACACATAGTCGTCCGAGCCGCCGTTTTCTTGCGCTCTGTCGTCCCACCTTCGCGAGTGCTTCCCGCCGTCGTCGGTCGCGTTTTCTGAAAGCGAGTAGATACGCGGTCCGCTGTCGGTCATTTCGTATTTGAAGTCTTCTCCCGTGAACGGGTCCGTTCTCGCCCCTGCACTGTGGTTGATGGGTAGCTCATCGACCGAGGCTGGCCACCTACCGTTTCGTTTCTTGTAGAGATGGACGGCGTAAGTGAGTTGTGTCGCACGGCGCGCTGCTTCTCCCCGCGACCTGAGCTGGTAGTATCGGCTGAACGCGGGCATCATTGCTTCTGTCAGGGGGCTGGTATGCACGTTCTCTTCTTCAAGGGCTTCCAAGTCTGCTACGCGAATGTCTGGATATCCGATACGGAGTTGGTCGGAGAACTCTTGGTAATGGCGATTGAATGCATCGAGCGAGGCGCGCACGTCGTCAGGGGTCATCTTGGACATTTCTTCGACCCATTTTTCGTCTTTCTCTGAGAACGGCGCGACCTTTCTAGCACGCTCAGGGTTGAATTTCGGTTGTCCGTCTTCGGTTGGCGGGGAGAACAAATGCTGGGTGATGTCCATCGAGAATCCGTGCTCCATGCGAGAACCTTTGGCGAGGTGTTCCATCGGTTGATCCAGAGCTTGTAGCGTGTCGAGCATGCCCTCAAGCTCGCCAGCCGAGAATACATCGTGTTGCAGTGCTCGACGCGCCGTGTCACGAACCAAGTTGCGTTCTGCTAGCCCAACGAGTTCTTCGATTAGAGTTTGACCTTGCTCCATGTGCTCTGCTCCGCGAAGAGTCGTTTCGATTGCTCGACGCATCCTGTCCGGCGAGACTTTCCCGTCCGCCCCTGTGCGCCAAGCGTCTGCTATCATTGATTTGGTGATGGTGCGGTGCGAGCTGAGGTTGGGCAGAAGGATCCCCATCAACAGGCGATCCTCGTCATTTTGTTCCTCTTTGTAGTCAAGGTCCGTGTGAGGTGGAACCGCATAGCCAGGTATCTTGACCGCTTCGTGAAACTGGTCGAGGAGATTCTGGATTTCGTCGTTAGACGCAGCCCAGTCCGGATGATCTTCATCCTTCCAGGGGCCCGGTACGTTGTCCTCGGTGAACAAGTCCTGGAATCTGGGCCATTCCGGTGGTCCATTCGGATAAAGACCGGGCATGAACTCCGCATATGCGTCGAAAGCATTATTGTCAGGGACCGGAAGAAGGTAGTCTTTGTACCATGAGAAGTAGTCCACCTTAGTCGCAAAGTCTGGCGTCGGGGCGAAACCGTCTGTCGCTTCCGGATCCCAATATTCCCACCAGTCGTCTTTGTGCTCTGGATCTATGACCCAGTCTCTTTCCTCGGTGTCCGCAGATGCACCGTTGGGCATCCCCACTGGGACTATGACCTCGGTGTCTCCGCCCTGCGGATCGTTGTCAGTGTCTGGGCTGGTGTCGGGGTCGGGCGCTGGGATGGCATCGGCGGGGTCGTGTGACGCGTCGGCGATCATGTCTTCCTCTTGAACATCTGCTTCCAGAATCCAATCGGTCGGATCACTGTCATCACCAAAAAAAGCGGTATCGACGATCGGTCTTTCACTGGCTCCGTCGTTTATCATTTTGGTGCAATAGATCATCAGGAATGTGCCGTCGCTCAGCTTCGTGACGGCGGGGTCCCAGCCCCGCATGATGCGAACCCCTTTCTCTGGTTTCCATTTGCGAAGATCCTTGGAGACAAGTGACGCGATACCGGCGGACGTTGATACATAGGCACGGTACTCTTCAGCGAAAGCGGTCACATCGCCAACGAATCGAAGATCCTCGAAGCGTGTGGGTGCAAGGCGAGCGAAGTCGCTTCCGTCCATTGAAACGAAATGTTCGAGGACCGGTTCATCGGTTCGCTGTTTGCGACCCTTGGCGATTCGTTCGATGAGCAGGTGAAGTCGGTCGTTTGTGGCGATCCCCATCGGATGGGCTTCGGAGCTGTTGGGGAGTCCCAGTCGCATCGACCGATCTACCGCCAAGTCTAGGCCATTGCGCGTGACGGCTGAGAAAATCATGATGGGCGAAGACTTTCGCGTCTGAGATGGGGTCGATGCGAAGAAGACGTGCAGTTGCCCGTTGGGTGATCGCGCGAACGAGGCGTGATTCGCCGTGAGGCGGACTGCGTCAGGTGCCTGGATTTTGGCTGGTCGAAGGGGTGACCATTTCGCGCCGCCATCGTCGGAACGGGTGACCGAAAGTAACGTTCCGCCGTCCCGACCGCCGCTGCCAAAGTCAGCCATGACGATCAAGCTGCCGTTTTTCAATTTGGCGATCGTTGGGTTCGATGCGCCCTGCAAGAAGACACCCTCGTCTTCTTTGAAGCTCAATCCGTCTTTCGAGCGCGCGATTCGCAGGACCGTTCGATCAACAGGGGTTGTTTTCATTTCGGGAGCGGCGATGGATGACGCCCCGCCAACAAGGCCGAAGACTAGCATCTTTGAAATTACTCGGGGGGAGATAGTGGGAGGGTTCATTTTCGTGCTCCGGGGTGCATCAGGAATGAATTCCGTCGAAGGACTATAGGCTCGGCGTTCCGGAGAGTCCAGAGTGGTATTGAACGCGCGGAAAAGTTGCCGACTCAGGGCCAGCTACTGCAAGGTCGTAGGCGGCTTTGCCTTGTGACGCGCGCGTCTCGGATCCATAGGAACTGACGGGTCGATTCGCCTACCGCCCTGCTCAACGTTACGGAGTCCTATGCCGTTCGATCGTCTTGCGAGATTCTCTCTTGGACGCCCAAGATGATCTTCGCAAGTCGGCGGACGGCTTCGGGCGTTGCTTCAATGTAGGTGTAGTTGACGCTTGCGGCTAGTCGAGCCTTGCCGACGGTCCGAAGGATGAGCTGTCGTTTTCCTTTGACGTCGCAAAGTAAGATGGAGGTCGTCAAACGCGACGTAGTCCCGCGCTCATCCAATATACCGTAATTCTCCAAGACATCTCCCAAGAATATCTTACGTTCGGCTCATTTGAAGAATCCCATCGCCTGTTACTCCCCATACTTCGCAAGAATTGCCTCTTTGCCTTTGCCGAGTATCTCGTACTTTTCACCAATTTTCGTAAAGGCCGCGATGGCGCGCTCGATGTGCTCGGGTGTGTGAGCGGCGGAGAGTTGAACGCGGATTCGTGCGAGGCCTTTTCCGACGACCGGGAAGAAGAACCCCACGACGTAGATGCCTTCCGCGTAGAGATCGCGGGCGATGTCTGCGGCGAGTTTAGCATTGTAGAGCATGATCGGGACGATCGGATGATCGCCGGATTTAATGTCGAAACCAGCTTCCGTCATTCCCTTGCGAAAATGTTTGGTGTTGGCTTCGAGCTTATCGCGGAGTTCGGTTGTTTCACTCAGAAGGTCGATCACGGCGATCGAAGCCTTCGCAACAATCGGCGAGACGGTATTACTGAATAGGTACGGTCGCGACCTTTGGCGAAGTAGCTCGATGATTTCCTTTCGACCGGATGTGAATCCCCCGGACGATCCGCCGAGTGCCTTGCCTAGCGTTGACGTGATGATATCTACGCGACCCATCGCGCCAGCGTGCTCAGCGGATCCACGACCCGTCTTTCCCATGAAGCCTGTGCAGTGGCTGTCGTCAACCATGACGATTGCGTCGTACTTGTCCGCCAGGTCGCAGATCTTGTCGATTTGAGCGACGCTTCCGTCCATGGAGAATGCGCCGTCTGTGGCGATCATGCGAAAACGAGCGCTGGCGGTTTCTTTGAGCTTCTCTTCGAGGCTAGCCATGTCGTTGTTATTGAAGATGAGTCGCTTCGCTTTGCAGAGTCGGATGCCGTCGATGATCGATGCGTGGTTGAGTTGGTCCGTGATGATGGCGTCATCCGCGCCGAGAAGCGGTTCAAAAAGACCGCCGTTAGCGTCAAAACACGCGACGTAGAGGATGGTGTCCTCAGTGCCAAGAAATTCGCTGATCTTTCGTTCGAGCTGTTTGTGGATATCTTGCGTCCCACAGATGAATCGCACGCTGCTCATTCCGTACCCATGCGTGTCGAGAGCTTCCTTGGCGGCGGCGATGACCTTGGGGTGACTCGATAGTCCGAGGTAGTTGTTGGCGCAAAAATTCAGTACGCCCTGTGGCGGGGCACCTTCGGGGAATTCGACTTTGATGTCGGCGCTCTGCGGACCAAGGATCTGACGCTCTTCTTTGTAGAGTCCCGCGTCACGGATTCCCGAGAGTTCATTCTGCAAGTGATCTTTCATTCTTCCGTACATGGCTCGATTCTCGTCTGTAAGAGTCACAGTTTAAGTCGTCGCGTACCTTACGTTGGCTAACTGATCGATCCTCAGCATATGATTACCGGACCCGTGCGCCTAATGATCGTTGAGCACCGCCGCAACTTCGGGCGGTTTCCCAACTCTTACCCGTCCGACGCCACCGCGTTGGAGGCCAGCTCCTTTGACATTGGTTGCTCATCGAGCTATACTCGACTTCTCGCGCAACCGTTTCGTAAGACTTTGTAAGACAAACACTTACAGCTGTCGAGTCGCAAAAAAGCGGTTGTGATTTTCCGGCGCACTGGAACACCTGGGAGAGATTCGCCATGGACATGATCGTTGTGATGAAGGCCGGCGCAATCGACGATGACGTTAATCGCGTTGTCGACCGCGTCGCAGAGCTCGGCCTGGTTCCGCATCCGTCGCGCGGTGAGTTTCGTACGATCATCGGTGCCATTGGCGAGCGCACACCCGAAGCCCAGCAACAGCTTGAACAACTTCCCGGCGTTGACGAGGTCATGGCCATCAGTCAGCCGTACAAGCTCGCCTCGCGCGAGTTTCATGAGGCTGACACGATTCTGGATATCGCGGGGATTCGCGTTGGCGGTCCGCATGTCAATATCATCGCAGGACCGTGCGCTATCGAGAGTCGCGAGATTCTTTTTGAAGTGGGTCGCGCGGTCAAAGACGCAGGGGCGTCAATTCTCCGTGGCGGAGCGTTCAAACCTCGAAGCTCTCCATATTCGTTCAAGGGCAGGGGGAAGGAAGGTCTCGAGATTCTCCAAGAAGCGGGCAGAGAGTTAGAAATGCCCACGATCACCGAGGTTGTTGATCCTCGCGATGTCGGGGTTGTGAACGAATACGCCGACATGTTTCAGATCGGCGCTCGAAATATGCAGAACTTCAACTTGTTGCTAGAAGTCGGAAAGACGGACAAGCCGGTCTTCATAAAACGCGGTCTGTCGGCGACGATTACAGAATTGCTTATGTCGGCTGAGTACGTTCTCAGCCAGGGAAACCACCGCGTCATTCTATGCGAGCGGGGGATTCGGACTTTCGGTAATGAAACGCGTTTCACGCTAGACGTCTCAGCCGTTCCTGTCCTTCAAGAGCGATGTCACCTTCCGGTTTTCATTGATCCATCGCATGCCGCCGGCAAGCGCGATCTTGTCCCAGCCCTCGCCCTCGCGGGAATCGCAGCCGGTGCTTCCGGTGCAATTGTCGAGGTGCATAGTTGCCCGGAGAGGGCTTTGTGCGACGGTCCCCAGGCTGTCCTTCCAAACAACTTCGCTAAGCTTATGGAACAAATCAAGCAAATCGCCGAAATCGTAGGTCACCGCGTTACCCCGTGGGGCCGAGAGGATACCCAACCCCGAAGAGCGGCGGCTGGCGGTTGGGGCGGGTAGATCACTCGCTGGTCTTGCTGCGTGTTCGTTCCGTAACTATCCTTCATGCGTGGCGTATTACTTTTTCGCTTCGCCTATTGGGTCTGTTGGTACACCCGTTTTTTCATGAAGAAAGGCCAAGGTGATGATGTCTGACGGAAACAGCCTCGCCCGGCGTCCAGCCTTCCTCAAGGCAATTCTTGATATTCTAAGTGAAAACGAAGGAGAGATGCGCGCCCGGGTACTTCTGCAGGACATCGAAAAACGCCTGAAGCCGACTAGTTTCGAGGCGTCGCTGACTGACAAAGCGGGATACCCGCGTTGGTGGGCAGCGATCCAGTTCGATTCAGTCCGTCTAGTGAAAGCGGGCTGGATTCGGAAGCGTCGCGGAGTATGGTTCCTAACTGACGAAGGGGGCGAGGCTCAGAAGCTTCCGGTCGACGAGTTGGATAAACGCTCGTGGCTGCTATACAAGAAGTGGCAGGAAGCAAGTGATGACAGCGGATCCACTACATTAACCGAGACAGCGATTCCACACGATGAACTGGTGTCGCAGGTGACATTCGAGCAGGCTGAAGAGATAGCAAGGTCGGGAATCGAAGACCATATCGCTGAGATGGGCCCTTACGATTTCCAAGACTTGGTCGCTGCACTTCTCCGTGGGATGGCTTACCATACACCGTTTATAGCTCCCCCGGGCAAAGATGGCGGCATTGACGTTCTGGCATTCAAGGATCCATTAGGCGCTGTACCGCCACGCATCAAAGTCCAAGTGAAGCATCGGGCCAACACTAAAGTCACAGTGAAGGAAGTCCGGGAACTCAAGAGCCTGCTCAACAAAGACGGCGATACGGGGCTGATCGTATCGAGCGGCGGGTTCACGAGCGATGCGATCGCCGAAGTGCGGCACTCAGTTATCCATTTGGAAACAATCGGTCTTGATCGGTTAGTAGAGCTCTGGGAAGAGTACTATGACGACTTAGAAGAGGCTGACAAAGAGCTCATGCCTCTCCGCCGGATCGCGTTCTTGGCTCCCACTGATCCATAATTCTTGAACTGATTCTGCTACGACGCCGCAGAAGTCCCTCGCGTCGCCGTGATTGATCCACTAAACTTGGGCCCGCTCGGACATCGCAACCGCAATTGACTTCATAGAGGACCGTAGCCATGCGCAAACCACTGATCGCTGGAAACTGGAAGATGCATAAGACGCTCGACGATGCTCGTGAGCTGGTTACTGGGATTGTTGACGGCGTCGGCAAGCTAGGCGCGAGCGACGGCGTAGAGGTGCTTATCTGCACACCGTTTACGCTTCTTTTTCCGATTGCGAAAGCACTTGCGAATACTCCCGTGATGTTCGGCGCTCAGAACGCCCACGAGGAAGCTCAGGGGGCGTTTACGGGCGAAGTGTCTGTGCCCATGCTCAAAGACACGGGTTGCACTCATGTTATCATCGGTCACAGCGAGCGCCGGCACGTCTTCGGCGAGAAAAACGACCGTTTGGCGAAAAAAGTTCGGGCCGTGGTGGATGCGGGACTCACTGTTATCTATTGCGTCGGCGAAACCCTGGACGAGCGAGAGGCTGGCAAAACGCGTGAGGTCATTGAGTCCCAAATGGGCGAGGTGATCGATTCAGATGTCCTCGCAGACCGGCTAGTCGTTGCCTATGAGCCGGTTTGGGCCATCGGGACCGGGAAAACCGCCTCCCCAGAGCAGGCCCAGGAGGTCCATGGGTGGGTTCGGGCGTCCCTGGCCTCGACATACGACAAGACCACGGCTGACGGAGTGCGGATTCTGTACGGCGGGAGCGTCAAACCGGGTAATGCTGCGGAGCTTCTCTCGCTCCCGGATGTGGACGGGGCGCTTGTTGGTGGAGCGTGTCTGGTCGCTTCTGATTTTATCGCTATCATATCCGCTGCTGCGGCCTCGGTCCCAGCGTAGAGATTTCACAGACAGGCGAAGCGTGGGATCGCTTGCTGGCTCGCTGTGCGAGCCCGCGGAGGGTTCGTGCGTCGATCGCCGATTCTATTTAGACAGGTGAGGTAACATGACTTTCGGGCAGATTGCGCTTGCGTGGTTGTTAATTGGTACTTGTTTGCTGCTGATGCTGGTGATTCTTCTCCAGCGCGGTCGCGGTGGTGGTCTTGCCGGCGCGTTTGGCGGCGGAGGCGGTAGTAGCGCTTTCGGTGCGAAGACGGGTGACGTCTTTACTTGGATCACCGTAGTTCTTGCCGGTCTATTCGTGACCCTTGCTGTCGTTGCGAACTTCGTTTTTGAACCCGCTGCACTTGCCTCGCCGGTTGAGGCGTCTCTCAATGCGCCTGTTCCGGCGACGCCGATTCAGATTCCCGTTGGTGGCGACCAGGCAGGCGGCAAGATCGAGTTGATATCGAACGATGGGGAAATCATCCCGATCAATGCCAAGATGATTCCAGAAGGCCAAGCTCCCGGCACGAAAGCTGTTGAGCCAGCGGCTGACCTGCCCAAGACCGAAGGTGCTGTTGACGCCGAGAGAAAGCCCGTAGCCGCCGCAGATAACGGCACGGGCGCCGATAACGATGGCGGCGACGAGGGTGGTCAAAAGAGCGACAAGGATCCGGGTAAGTAATGATCCTGTCGATGACGGGGTATGGATCCGCGCAACTTGCGCGTGACGGCGTCTGCTACGCGATCGAGGTCCGTACTGTCAACAATCGTTACCTGAAACTATCGATCAAGCTCCCCGAACACTTGCAGTTCGCGGAGGCGTCGATTGATAAGCTGCTTCGCAAGCGGATTATTCGCGGTACGGTTTCGTTTTCGCTTCGCGTGCGAAGCGACGGTGCCCCTGTTTCTCGCGTGATCAATATGGCCGCCCTTCAGTCGCATGTTGACCAACTTGGGTCTATTAATGCAGGGGAAAATGCAAAGACAACAATCGATCTTGCAACGCTCGCGACGCTTCCAGGAATCAGCGAAGCCCCCGAGTTCGATGAGTCGCAACGTGACGCTCAACTGGCAGTCATAACAAATGTAGCCAACGGAGCACTCGACGCGCTGGTCGCGATGCGTCAAGAAGAGGGCAAGGCCCTTCGAGCGGATCTTGAGGACAACATCGCCCAGGTAAGGGCAGAATTGAAGAACGTTTCGTCGCGGGCACCTCTTGTGGTATCGGACTACAACGAGCGACTAAAATCGCGCGTCGCACAGCTACTGCAATCGGCGAAGTTAAACTTAGATCAAGAATCACTGATGCGAGAGGTCGCTGTCTTTGCCGATCGCTGCGACATTAGTGAAGAGCTTAGTCGCCTTGATTCGCATATGGACCAATTCGGCGACCTTTGTGGCCGTGGCGAGCAAGTGGGGCGAACATTAGATTTTCTCACGCAAGAAATGCTTCGCGAGGCGAACACAATCGGATCCAAAGCGAACGATGGCGACATCGCACGCAGCGTAGTGTTGATCAAGGGTTTGATTGATCGACTGAAGGAACAGGTTCAAAACGCCGAGTAGCTGAGCGTTTCTTATGGGTGCAACGGGCGTCAAAATTGGAAGGCTCATCGTGATCAGCGGCCCGTCTGGTGCTGGCAAGACTTCAATATGTAATGCGCTCCTCGAGCAGTTGCCCAGTGCAACGTGGAGCGTTTCTGTGACGACGCGATCGCCCAGACTCGGCGAACAAGATGGCGAAAGCTATTCGTTTGTTACGCCAGAAGAGTTCTTGCGGCGAGAAGCGCAGGGCGACTTTCTCGAAAGCGCCGAATACATCGGCCAAAAGTACGGAACTCCGAAAGCTCCGGTTGAGGCGTCTCTGGCATCGGGGCGCAGCGTCGTGATGGAGATCGACGTTCAAGGCGGGCTACAGGTTGCGAAACGAATGCCCGAGTCGGTCAGGATTTTTGTCTTGCCGCCAGATAGTGCATCGCTACGTGCTAGACTTGAAGGACGTAATACCGAAGCCAAAGATCAGTTACAAAAAAGGCTGGGCGAAGCGGATGGCGAGATCGCCGTTGCGCGCGACAGCGGCTGCTATACGCATTTTGTCGTGAATGACGTTCTTGAAGATACCATCGAACGGGTCAAGGACATTATCGAACAGGAGTGAAGGTAGACTATGATTGAAGAACTAAGGCATGATGATCTGATGAAGAAGGTCGGCGGGCGTTTCAAGCTTGCTGCCCTGATTCAGCGCCGGTGGTTGGAACTACTTCAAGGCGCTCGTCCGATGGTTGATCCGTCAGGTCTAACCGAGATGGAGGTCGTCATACAGGAAATCGTTGAGGGGAAGGTCGAAATGGAACTGCCCACGGACGATGACTTGGATGCCAACGAAGATTGATCAGTTAGCTGGCGATCTCTCCGGTCGCGAAGTCATTGTTTGCATAAGCGGCGGAATCGCTGCTTACAAGACATGCGAAGTCGTATCTCGACTTGTACAACGAGGCGCGGGAGTCACTGTTGCAATGACAGCCTCTGCGCAGCGCTTCGTCGGCGAGGTTACGTTTGAGGCGCTCTCTGGTCGTCGCGTCGTGACCGATCTTTGGTCGAAAGTGGCCGACAGCGACATTCAACACATCTCTTTAAATGAAAAGGCGGCGCTCTTGGTCGTTGCCCCCGCCACTGCCAACATCATTGGCAAGCTTGCTTGCGGAATTGCCGACGACGTTGTGACAACGCTCGCGATCTCCGCAGCCTCGACAGTTCTACTCGCACCTGCCATGAACCCGCAAATGTGGTCTAATCCTATAGTCCAGGAGAATCTTGCGACTTTGAAGAGTCGTGGCTTCGCGTCCGTCGGTCCAGGCGAAGGTTGGCTCGCCTGCCGCAGCGTCGGTACTGGGCGGATGGCCGAGCCGAGCGAAATCGTCGAGAAGGCAATTTCTCTGATCTGCTAAGGGTTACCCTTGTTTTCAATATTAAGGAGCGATCGGCCGCCTGTGTCCATCATCACCAGTGAACTTGAGTCTCATGTCGTTTGTTGTCTCTAACAATACTAGGGACACGTGTTCAAGGAGTCCTTGGGCGTGGATATCGAAGCCTGTGATTTTCTCTATGTCCCGCTGAGCGTTATTTTTCTTCTAGGGGTTGCGCAAGAATTGCAACCTAGGTGTTTAGCATAGGTTACGCGCATACTGCCC
>JAJDDZ010000351.1 GCA_029260025.1 Phycisphaerae bacterium
TCGGACCCGTTACCGCGTGGACGATTCGCGCCGAGATTGGCCGCTTTGATCGATTCAACAGCGGCAAGCAACTAGCAAGGTTCTGTGGCCTCAGTCCGCGTAACGCTTCAAGCGGAGCACGAGTTGCCGACGCTGGCCTGAAGTTGGGCGGTCGGCGAAAACCAATGGCATTGCTGGGCAGAGTTTTTCCTACCCGGCGTGGGTTGGGTCCCGGTCGATCCATCCGCAGGCGAGAGCGGCCCGCGAGAGCGTGCCTACTATTTCGGGAATCTCGACAACAACCGTGTGAGCCTCGCGAAGACATTTAACCTCACGGTGAAGGCGACGAAGGGAAGCACGGATTTGGGGTTCGTGCAGGTGGGCACATGGTGGTGGTATCCCGCGCCTGGGAGTACCGGGTCGAAGATGGCCGTCGAACACTTCTTCCACGGCAAGAGTGAAAAGTGACCTTGCAGTCGAGGCCTGCCGTTTCCTTACACCCGTCACTTGGACCGATCAGCAGAACGTTGTGCCCATGCGGCACATAAGACATAAGTTGTTCTCGTTGAACGAGTTATGCTCTTGATTCTTGTACTTGCTGGAAAACCGTTGTGTCTGCCAGGGATAGTATTCGCTTCGCGGGACGAAGAATCGCTCGTAATCTCGACCTGGGCGTACCGAAGCTTGTGGATTATCTTCTCCGTCGTGGACCTCGTCCTTCCCATTTGTCTGACTTCCTGTGAATCCGTGATCCAAGCCCTAAGTCTAGCGCCTAGAAACTGGGCCTAAATCAGGGGGGCAGGTCAACCCATTCTGGGCGGAGATTCAACGGCTCACGTACCACGGGAAGATCCCATCGATCGCAACAAAGAAGAGTACGGCAGAGGTGACGTTGAAGGCCATTGTCAGGATCACGCCTAGAACAGAAGTGCGACCAGAGGGTCGCATTCGCCACGTCAACGTTACAGCCACTGCTTGAAGCAAGAAGAACGCGAGTAGGACTTTGGCGACATGGCCGGTCATAACAAGCACCAAGTACTCGTGGAGCAAACCGTTCAATAAGAATACTAGACAGATCCGTAGATCCCTCTGTAGGCGACCGAGTTGGGCGTATACGTCCTCCAGAAGAAAGCGCCCTGCATCGCGATTATACCGCCTCCAGAAATCGGCTGGGGTACGTGCGAGCACCGGATGACGACTGAACTCCATGTACGTCACACCCGTGAGCCCGAGTAACCCGTTCGCCAGTACGAAACCCCCGTCGAAGAACGCCAGATATGCACCGACCAGCTTGGTGACGTGTTCCAGCCAAAACGGTGAGTTCGTCCAGTCTACACTGAAAGCCCAAGAGAGAAGCATGACGCCGATGAAGACTTCCAGAAAACCTCGAATGAGAAGTGCCCGGTGATGCTCTGCCGATCCAGGTTTTTCGGATAGATGTCGCCGATAGCAAAGGACAAACGGATTCAGTAGATATCGCATCCAATCCCGAAACGGAGATGCACTCCACGTATCTGGCGATATCCAAGCATCGAGGAGTTTAGGGGCCAGGATGGCACAACATGCAAGCGTTGTGGCTCCACGCAGCACGATGTTGTCTCCTGCAAACCATGGAAGCGTATATAGTATTGCCCAGGATGCGATAATAACCAGCGGGAGCAGCTTCCCCGGTTGGGGCCAGACAAACCACCACCCTGCCGATAGAGCTACCCCAAGAAGAAGCGGAATGAAATCGGTAAGGCTCATGTGCAACAGCATAGCCGATTTGCCATACGCGACGACAGGTTCTCGGACCCGGGCATAATCGCCCTGGCGCTGCATACTCTCACCGCAGATACCGTTGTCCTTTCGCGGACGAGATTCGGGTCAGATCACTGGACGGCAACGCCGACTGTTTTCGCAAGGTTTCCATTTATCCCAGATAGCAGCCGGACGACCCGTTCCTGAAGGAGTATCGACCGACCATAAGTCTGCACTTGGACGTTCAAGTTACGGTTTCGCAATCGGACGGACGACCAAGTCGTCAAAACGCGTTGCGGCATCGGCCTTGGTCCACAGCCCAACCTTGCCCGCGTCTTGGAAGGTGTCGTCTTTCGTTTCGAGCCACTTCTTGCCGTCGAGATAACAGCGGATTTGATTGTCTATCATCGTGACGCGGACTGAGTACCACTTGCCTGCCGCAGTCTTCACACTGGCGGTGTCCAGTTGCTTCCGCTGACCGTTCGCGACTTTGTAAACGCGGTAGTTCCCTTCGAGTGGATTAAATCGGCAGACATAGTAGTTGTCGTGATCCTTAAATCGCCAAATTGGACCGCCACCTTGGTCCTCCTCGCCCGTGACGGCCTTAACTTTGACCATTAGGTCGAGGTCTTTGAAGGAAATGTTGTCCGCGATTGCCAGATTGAAAGTGCTCCCGTGGGCTACTGTAGTCGTGAGTGCCAAGACATTCGGTTTACTCGGCGCGGTCGAATCCGCGACTACCATCCAAGTCGCTGAGGCGGACGGTTGACCGGTCTCGCGAATCATCCAATCGGCCGGTAGGCAACCGTTATTGAAGCTGTCGAAGTTGAATGCCGTTTCCGGCGTATTAGTCCTGGCTGTTGTGATTCGCGTGTTGCCTGTGGCACATCCGTTTGCAATTAGAGAAAGTAGGAGTACCAAACTTAGAATGGCTGGGTTCATGGCCTTAAGTCCCTTTCGTTTGTTTTCCGGTCGCGTTCTGTTCCGAATGTCGGCAGCGGGATTCTAACGTGAAATCTCAGCGTTTGCTCGATAGAAGCCCTGATGGGCCTGTCGGACGTGGAAATGGAGTTCGCGCCTCTACACGGCGTTGTGCCCATGCGGCAGCAATGACTTTCAACAATCATTAGTGATAGCGAAGCTCAGAAGATCGGACGGGGGGCAGGCCAGTTGCCCAGACGTGACAAACGACCATTGATTGAGCCTGACCCGGTTCGCTGGTATATTCCGGCGACTTGTGGATGGCGAATTCAACGGTCCTCAGATCGGCGGAGGCGAGACGTGGACGACAGAGCAACCAATACACTACTCTACGACGACACCTGTCCGTTGTGTACCTTCCAGATGCGTGTTTTGAGTTGGGTTGATTGGTTTCATGTGGCCAGGTTGTTGCCGCTGTCCCACGAAGAGGCCCAGCGTATCGCTCCAGATATTCCCCGTGAGCAACTGCTCGAAGCGATCCATTGCGTCACACCGAATGGCCGCATCTATCGCGGCGCTAGGGCGCTGCGTTTCTTGGGCATTCGCATGCCGCTGACGTTCCCGATGGGAGTTTTTCTGTGGCTGCCCGGCGTGATTTGGATTGCAGAACATGTCTACGCCGCCGTTAGTAGGAATCGCCACGTGCTTAGTAGACTCTTTGGCTGCAAAGGTGCCTGCAACATCATGCCCACACGCAAGCGTGAGGGCGATGCATCAGAACTTGCCAACGCGCCATCTCGAACCCTTAAGTAGGCCGTTTTGCTCAGAATTCAAACGGTATCGAGTTCGCCGTATCTCGTTTATCTTTGGGCATGAAGTGAATGTATCGCTGAGTCATCCGCTGATCCAAATGACCAACAGACGCCGCGATCTGATCCCAAGGCTTCTGCGGCAAAAATGAATTCCCTGACGGCCTCAGGCCTTCTGGCGGAATAGCTGGACGCTTCGCATCGACTGGTGTTGGTGAGCGTATGAACTCATCCGGAGCCGCCACATCGCATTCAAGTAGAGATTCAACATCCTCACGTCGCTCGCGATCGACACCGTTGTTTCGTTCACGGATAACAAGCGTTAGTCCGATCCGTTAGCGGTCACGGCGGCGAAAACGATCACGGCCTGCCCGTCCTGCCTCCTGCTAGAACGCGTTGCGGGGAATCGCCTCCGGTGGTACCGTGGTCCCGCGTCTTCCTTTCGGTCTGGATTGGCCGAGAGGCGAGTAACGCAAAGTAACCTTGACGGAGGAACAGCACGCCATGAACGCACGAATGAAACTTTGCAAGCTAATCGGGGCTCTCGCGGCCATCTCATTCCTGTTGCCTTCAGCAATGGGTCAGCCACTGACCACTGACAGTCGAATTGAAACGGGGACGCTCGGCAACGGGTTCACCTGGAAGTTTCGGCAGCATGATAACCCGCCCGGGAAGATGGCGCTTATCATGCATGTTCGGACCGGCTCGCTGAATGAAAAAGACAGCCAGCAAGGACTCGCCCACTTCCTTGAGCACATGGCGTTTAATGGTTCTGAGAACTTTGCGCCGGGCGATTTGATTCCATACTTTGAGAGCGTCGGGATGGAGTTTGGTGGCGACCTAAACGCCTTCACCAGTTTCGATCAAACGGCGTACATGCTCTTTCTGCCGAACACGAATCCTGAAGAGATTGAAAAGGCGCTGTTGGTGTTGAGCGATTACGCGTTCCGCATGCTTCTCCTGGACGAAGAAATCAACAAGGAACGCGGTGTCGTTCTGGAAGAATCGCGGCGTGGCAAAGGCGCGTTCCAGCGAATCCGCGACAAACTCTGGCCCGATCTTTTTGAGAACACGCGTTTTGCTGTACGCCTTCCGATCGGGAAAGACGAGATTCTCGAAAACGCCACGCGAGACGAATTCAACGATTACTACCGCACTTGGTATCGCCCCGAAAACATTACATTGGTAATGGTCGGCGACATTGAATCTACGAACATCGTCCCTATGATCGAAAACAAGTTTGGCAAGTACCGACCGAAAGCACCAGCTCGGACGCCGGAAACTCCGGAATTCAAGACTTTCACAAAGCAGCGAGCGATGGTCGTCACAGATCCTGAGATGGCGATGTGCAACGTGGGTATGCTGAATATCCAAGATGGACGTCCGCCCATCACCACTGTCCAGCAATGGCAGGATGATCTCATCGAGAACATCGGTAGCTGGATCATAGGACGGCGCTTTACCGAACTCGTTGACAAGGGCGAAGCGAGCTTCCGTAGAGCTAGTGCCATGACCATGTCCTTCTTCAACGATGCCGTATTGTTTAATGGATCAGCAAGCGGTGAACCTCAAGACTGGAACAAGATGCTCGAAGAACTCGTAATGGAGGTCAATCGTGCTCGCCAATTCGGATTCACGGAACGCGAACTTGATCTCGCCAAGAAAGAACTCCTCGCCGATGCAGAGAGAGCAGTGCGAACTGAGCCGACCACCAATGCTCGGTCGTTCATGTTCCAGATCATGTCTGCAACCAACGATAGAGTGCCGGTGCTTTCCGCTCAGCAAGAGTTGAATCTATACCATCAAGCACTCCCCAAGGTGAGCTTGGGCCAAATCAACACGACTTTTGCAAAGAACTTCGAGCCGGGAACCTTCGCTTACACCATCGAGATGGTAGAAAAGGAAGGCGTGCATGTCCCGTCAACCGACGATGTGCTCGCCGCCGCCCGTGCTGCCTGGGCACGCAAAGTTACACCAACGCAGGAAGAGGAGGCCCCAACCGAACTTCTCGCTACGATTCCCATTCCAGGTAAAGTCGTTGATGCGACTACGGATAGCGACCTGGACATTACGAGTGTGTGGCTGACCAACGGTGTTCGGGTTCATCACCGCTTCATGGACTATAAAGAGGACACGGTTATTGTCACAGTTTCGCTGGCAGGCGGCGAGATTGAGGAAACTGACAAGAACATGGGCGTCACCGAGGTCGCATCCCTTGCGATTCGTGAACCATCTACCAGCCGTCTCACCACGTCGAACATCAATGACATCATGACCGGCAAGAACATCAGCGTCCGCGGCGGCGGATCAAGCGATACGTTCGGGATTTCCGTTACCGGTTCACCGAAGGATCTTGAAACCGGTATGCAGCTTGCGAACGCTCTGTTGACCGACGGTAAGATTACTGAGGCGGCGTTTAAGAACTGGCGCCTGCAATCCCTGCAACGCATCGAGATGATGCAGACCATGCCGAACTTCCGGGCGATGGAAGCTTCCGAAGACCTGCTGACAGGTGGCGACCCGCGTTTCGCTTTTCCAACGAAGGAAATTGTCGAGCGTCAGACAATCAGCCGCTCCCAAGCTTGGTTTGATCGTCTCTGTGGCACTGCACCCATCGAGGTGTCTATCGTCGGCGAAATCTCGCGGGACGACGCCATGGCACTTGTCGCCAAGTATATTGGCTCGCTGCCCAAGCGCAGTCGCACCTCGGAATCAATTGACAAACTTCGCAAAGTAGCACGACCTACCGGACCGCTTTCGCGTCACGTAGACGTGAAAACGATGACGCCGCAGGGTATGTCGATCGCTGGTTTCGTCGCGGGCGAAGCGAACAACACAAGAGACTTTCGTGCGATGTCCTTGGCATCCAACATCATGTCCAGCCGCGTCGTTAAGCGGATTCGCGAGGAGCTTTCCTGGGTCTATTCGATTCGCGCATCACACCGCCCGAATTTCGCATATCGGGAAGTAGGGCGATTCGGCGCGGCTGCTCCGTGTGACCCTGCCAACGTGACCAAGGTCGCCGAAGAGGTTCACCGCATGTTCAAGGTCTTTGCCGCTGAGGGGCCGACCGAAGAAGAGCTGACCAACGCTAAGAAGCAGATCGCCAACAACCTCGATACCCAGATGAAAGAGCCAAGGTATTGGTCCAGCGTATTGCGCAGTCTCGATCTTCACGGGCGCAGTCTTGATGACGAAAAAGACAAAATCGCGTCATATAATCGCTACACCACTTCACAGATTCGCACCACGTTCAGCAAGTACTACAAGCCCGAGCGTTTGTTCAGCGTGACAGCAACGCCGACCAGTCCCGAGCCCACCAAACGTGAAGAGAAGAAGGAGAAAGCGACTTCTTCATCCTAGCTAAGTAAGCCTATACCGGTTGGCGAGTTGTTCGACTCGCCAACCGGTTGTGTTCGTTCACCAATCACGCCATATGCTATCGCTCGTGTTCGCGGGATTATGAGAAACGATTGATCCGCCGCGAATACGATTGCCTCCGAGATGATCCTCGATGGGCTGACTTTCGCCGAGAGACGGGGCGTTCGAAGATCGGGATATCAGTCCATCAGCTACGCGGTAACTCGGGAAAGAACTGCCAGATAATTAGAGATCCAATTCTTGAAGTGTTTGTGGCGTAAGGACTTACAGGCAACAACTTGAGTTGCTGGCATTCAACCACTGAATTTGGAACGCGTAGGCAACGATACCGGTTTTCGGAACCCGTCACTTGGACCGATCAGCAGAACGTTGTGCCCACGCGGCAGCCGCGTTCGACTTCTCTTGATCTAACGAAGATTTCAGCCTAGTGGTGCGAATTCGTGGGGGGTGGCACCCTTGGGCGTGGGGTTCGATTTGGGTCCTGCTCTCGACCCCCCTCATTGGTGTACCTAATCTGAAGTCAGCTAGCTGTTTACCTCTCACGCCCGGTTCCTTGCAGGCAACCCACTATCTGCGATAATTGCCTCGTACGGTTCTTTGTTCGCTAGCGACATGATTCATGGCGTTAGAAGCAAGAATGAAACTTGGTCCTTATGAAATCCGCTGGCTCATCGGAAGAGCTTTCGACCGGAATATCGCTTGTGGATACGCCTGAGAAAAGCGCTCTACAGATCAGCGATGCCCGTGGGCGCTCCGTGTCCATGCTCGACCCCTACAAGTTACACCTGTTTCGACGGCATGACGTTATACCAGCTGAGCCGCTCGCTGAGCTTGCTGCTGATCTCGGCAGCGGATTGACGAAACTCACCCGATTCTTCTTTGTCCTCGGCATTGTGTGTGCGGCCCCTGGCGTGATTGCCTTTGCCGTCCATTTGATTCAAATCCTTCTTGCAGGAGGCATGGTCTGGCCGCTTCCCAAGTGGCTGCTGCTCGCAAACGTCTGGGTTGTACCACTTGCACTTTGGTTGGCGGCGTGTCAGCTACGGTCGCGACGTATCCGGTCGGTCATGCTGAAACACCTCCGCTGTCCGCATTGCGCCTACGACATACGGGGATTACCTGTCAATCCTCAGGACCGCGCCACAGTTTGCCCGGAGTGCGGTTGTGCGTGGAGACTTGAGTGATCACAAGACTGTCAGATAGTGACAGATCGGATTATCGAAGTGGTTTTGGCGTAAGTACTTACGGGCGACATGCTGAGATGCAGGTATTCTACCGCTGAATCACGCCCGCGACGGCGAAAACCGGAGCCTCATCGAACCTGTCACTTGGACCTATCAGCAAGACGTTGTGCCCATGTGATCGTGTTGGATTAGGTCAATCCCTCTTCAGCGAAAAACTGAATCCTCATAGTCATGCGAGTGGGTGGGGGGCTCCCCCTGTGCGTGGGGTTCTTTTTGGGTCCTACAAAACTGCCATCTGGGGGTGTTCCTCATCTGAAGTCAACTAGCTGTTCATCTCTCACGTCCGCTTCCTTGCGGGCTACGCCCCTTGCAGTGATAATCGCCCCGATCGGCAGATTTATCAAGAACGAGACGGCTCATGGCGTTGGAAGCAGGCACAAAGCTCGGACCCTACTAGGTTGTTTCACTTGTACTTGATTTCGCGGCGGAGTCGGGACCATTCGCTCGACGACTCCGTCAGTGCCCACGGATCGAACGAAGAGCGAAGGCAAGTCTGCCATCGCTTGTGAGATGAGATCGAGCAAGGAATCAAGGGCTGGCTTGCACAACAGGCACAGTGATATTCGATGGACAGAAACGGCACAACAAGGCTGTCATTCCTGGACCGCTACCTGACGCTCTGGATTTTCTTCGCGATGGCCGTCGGGGTGGGGAGTGGATACCTCCTGCCGGGCGTCGAAGGATTCATCAACCGTTTTCAGGTCGGAACGACGAACATTCCTATCGCCGTTGGTCTGATCCTGATGATGTACCCGCCGCTCGCCAAGGTGAAGTACGAGCAGCTCAGCAATGTCTTTCACAACTGGAAAGTGCTTGTCCTATCGCTCGTTCAGAATTGGGTCGTCGGTCCCATCCTGATGTTCGCTCTGGCCGTGTTGTTCCTATGCGGGTACCCGGAATACATGGTCGGCCTCATCATGATTGGGCTATCACGCTGCATCGCCATGGTGATCGTATGGAACGATCTGGCGGAGGGCGACGCCGAGTTCGCCGCTGGTCTGGTCGCATTCAACTCCCTGTTTCAGGTCTTGTTTTTCTCAGTGTACGCATGGCTGTTCATCACCGTATTGCCGCCGATACTGGGTCTGACGGGCGCGGTGGTCGAGGTGACTATAAGCCAGATCGCCAAGAGCGTCTTTATCTACTTGGGTATCCCGTTTCTCGCGGGGATCACCACCCGGTTCGTCTTGCTCAGGGCAAAAGGGCGGGAGTGGTACGAACAGCGTTTCATCCCAAAGATTTCGCCGATCACCCTCGTGGCCCTACTGTTCACCATTGTTGTGATGTTCTCGCTCAAGGGCGAGGACATCGTGCAGTTGCCGCTTGATGTCGTCCGCATCGCCGTGCCGCTGTGCATCTACTTCTTGGTCATGTTCTTGGTTTCGTTCTGGATGGGCAAACGGCTCGGCGCGGACTATGGCAAGACCACAGCGATTGCCTTCACGGCGGCGAGCAACAACTTCGAGTTGGCGATCGCGGTGGCCATCTCCGTCTTCGGCATCGGTTCCGGCGTTGCCTTTGCCGCCGTCATCGGCCCACTCGTCGAGGTGCCTGTTCTGATCGGCTTGGTGCATGTCGCGATTCGGTTCAGGCGGCGTTACTTCCAGCCTGCTGAAACGGCAGTGAAACTTCCCTCGCCTCAAGCTAAGGGAAAAACCTCAACCTGATGGGCACACTCAACGCTAGCTTGCTTCACGTCTTTAACGCCCTCAGCGTTTTGGCTCAGAACTCAAACGGAATCGAGTTTGCTGTTTCTCGCTTATCCTTCGGCATGAAATGAATGTATCGCTGAGTAGTCCGTTGATCAAGATGTCCGACAAACGCTGCAATCTGATCCCACGTCTTTCCCTGGGCCACCAAAATCGAAATAAACGAATGTCGCAACGCATGGTATCCATCCAACCGCTCAAAGTCTGAATCCTTGACCAGTTTTTCGAACAATCGATCAGCTTTGTCGCAACGTCGTTGTTCCGCAGTGCGGTTGCTCTTGCCTTTCCAGCGTTTGTTAACGCCGGAGTAGTCCATCTGATCGAAAATCGGGAACATGATCTTGCTACGTTGCGGTAAGATTTTAACATGATCCGCAACCTCTTTCGCGATGGCGTCACGCAATTCGATGGTGAGCGTGATTTCGGAAAGCCCTTTTTCCCTTGCTCCCTTTTTGCTTGTGATCATCAATCGCCCTTTGACGTAATCACTCGGTTTCAATCGAATTAGCTGAATACGTCGCATGCCCGTGGAACAAACCAGTTTGATTGGAAGCAGCATCTCCGGCGTTTTCTTCCCAACCATGTCAACAAAACTGTTGATCTCATTCAAATCCAGCAACCAACGAGCCGCTAACTGATCCTGTTCCTCCTCGCCAGCAGTTTCGAGAAGACGTTTGATCTCTTCAGTAGGTAGGAACGGTTTGACTGTGGTCGCCGAAATTTTCGGGATTGTGAACGGGCACTCAGAGAGAAGTGGGGGTTTCCGATTTATTGCCCAGTTGACGGCGGATCTGAGTGACTTGAAATCTGATCGTATGGTTCCTTGGCTGATGAGCCGTTTGCTCGCAGGCTTTTCTTTCTTTCCGCCTTTTTTCTTGCTCGCCTTCTTGCTGCTATTGCTCTTTCTTTGAGATTGTTTCCCCGATGCTTTTTCCTTCCCGCGCTTATTTTGAAATGCGGTCATGTCCGCGTCGGTCAAGCTCATGATCCGTACATCACCAAGAACTCGGATGAAGTGATCGAGATGAACTCGGGTTCCTTCGACGTGGCCGGGCGTTCGACCTGTTGCAGTAAGGTTATCGATAAAGGCTTCTTTGAGTTGCGAGAGGGTGAGCGGATTTTCATCGGCAGGTGATGCTATCAGGTGCCCGATCTCGTCTGAGCCAAAAAGCACATCCGTAATGGAGTGACCATCAGCCAGAAGCTTCGAAGCGAGGGTACTGTCCCCACTTCGGATGCGGGCGAGTTGATCCACCGCGTCCTGCTGGATTTGCTCCGCTTCCGCGAGGTCCTTGGTCCCGAGTCCCTTGATGTAGGACTTACCCTTCCACTTCCATGCAAGGGCATAATTGCCGCTGGCTCGTTTTCGAAGAAACGCCATTAATGATTCGCTCCCGATTGGGCTCACCAACCCGCATCCTAACGACCTGTGCGGGGGTGGCCGAGGGGTGGCCAAAAAAGAAGGACTGACGCCAATGATTGACGTAAGTCCTCTTGGCTACATCTCGATACAGGTAAAGCGCCAGATTCTCAAAGAGCCAATCCAACAAAGAATGATAGGTCTAGACGGTTAAGCCAGAAGGCAACCGAGCGTAATCACTCGAAGTAGCACCGTTGCCACTATCCACGCCAGGGAATGGTCACGAGGGAACCATCACGCTCGCTCAAAACCAGGGCTGAAGGCAGATAGGTTAACGAAGAGAATTCCGCCACATGATAGCCCTGTACCCGCTCAAAGTCATCGCCATCAGTAGCAACGGAATCATGCCCATCGCGCCACAAAGACCTCCGCCAGCGGACGGCTGAAGTGCCGTGGCAATGAGTGTCAACGACGTGCCCCCGTATTCTGCTTCGAAACTGAAGCCGTCCGGGTTGGTGATCGACGAGAACACTCCGTCACGCGTGGCGTAGTTGGCAACCGTGAATCTGTCGCCGGAACGCGGTGCGAAATCCCCAATCAAACTCACGTTCAGTACGCCTGCAAGCGTCGCTGCGCCCGAAACCGTCAATACATCGTAATCACTGCCAGCCACGGTTCCGCCGAGTTCAATATCCAAGGTTGCGTCTCCGCTCTGCACATAGTCGCCGTCAATCGTAAACGTGCCTACACCAGATTCAGCGCCTCCGGGCGTGAGAGAGCCCGTGTTGGTAACATCGAATGTCAGAGTTCCCGTTCCGCCAACTTGTCCCCCATCTTCGAAAACTACTTCATCAACATTCAGCGTCGCGCCCTCGTCTACGATTAGCGATCTTGTAATGATCCCGTTTCTTCCATCACTCGTCTGTTGTGCCGAGACGGTTGCTTTCTCGTTAGATCCCGTACTCGCATCACCGATGTAGATCGTCGCGGTGCCAATCGTGCCCAGGCTTGAGACACCGACCAAGTCAGCCGACAAGGTGGCGTCCGCGTCTACGGTAATGATGCCCGACCCGCCGAGCCCGACCTGAACCGCACCTTCCACTAGCCATAGTGATCCGGTGGCCACCTCCACGCTCCCGCGACCATTCTCGACATTCCCGAGGATGGCGACGGAGGCATTCACCGTCGCGCCCAGCTCAATAAGAAGCGAGCCTTCCCCGCCGAAACCAACATTGATGGTGTCCTCTGCCACCCAACTCGTGTCCTCGCCGGTGATCGTCGCCGAGCCCTGCGAAAACTGCTCGGCGGCAATAGAGCACACGCCAGCGGTGGTCAACTCTGCGCCGCTCGCTAGCGTCATCGTGCCGTTACCTTCCTCGCCGACAACAAGGAAGTCGCTGAACGTCGCAATTGCACCCCCTTGAATGGTCGCTGTGCTTGTTGATCCGGCGTTCTCGGCGACGGTAACCTGACCGAACTGCACTTCTCCGGAATCTTCAACCAATAGTGATCCATCGTTAGAAGCGCCGATGACCACGGAGGCACCAGCCGTCCAACTCGACCCTGCCCCCGAAACGCCCGCTCCCCCGCGAACTGTTGCACCGTCTAACGTGCTCAACGAGCCACCGCTCACAACCACAAGCGTCGCCTCCGACGCAAGCCCAACCCGCATGGAATTGACGACTACGCTAGCCCCTGTAGATACCGTAAGAGTCGAGTCCGTGAAGACATCTGCGGAAAGTGTGACGCCGTCAGCTAACACACGACCATTCTCGATGAACAAATTGTCCGCTCCGCTCGATACATTCCCCAGGACGATGCTGCTGCCACTTCCCGAGTCATCACATGCGCCGGTCAGCTCATATAGGAACCCGCCCAATTGCAATTCTATGCCCGTCGATGCTTCTAGCTCCAGTCGATCGTTGGTCACGTCGGTAGAGAACGTCACCGTGGTTTGCGAACCGTTGTTGAACAAAGCCACATCGTTTTCACTCGGGACTTCGGATACACTCGCGTCCTCGTAGCTCCATAGCGACACCTCGCTAAACGGCTCCGTAGATGAGAAACTGTCCCACGTGGCGATGCGACACGCATGCTCCCCACAATACTCAGGATCGCGATCGAGGGACCACGTTCCATAGGCTTCGCCGTTAAAGCTTGCCGTGCCAGAAGCTGTACAGTTCGAGAAATCAAGTGTGCCAGATATTTCCAGACCTTGGGTGGTATCTAGGGGACTCGGCGAGACGACACCGTTTGCGCTCACCTCCAATATCGTAAGAAAGCTCGCAAAACCCTGAAACAAGATCTTCCCGTTACCAGAGGCATCCGGCCCATAAACGGCGCCGATTGTGCGGGCCTCACGGGACGTGCCCGAGTTATCTTGGAAAAGCGACGATCCTCCCAACACGCACGCGCAGTCCTCTACAATTATGGTCAGTGGATCGGGCAGGTCCGGCGTACAGGTACATTCCCCGAACGCATTCTGAGCAGCCGCGACGCCTGGCATGATCATTGAGCCTGCGAACAGCGAGACGAGCAAACATACGGATTCCCTTGGATGAGTAGCGCTCATGGTCGACTTCCTTCGGTCATTAGGTTTTTCTTGGCCCTAACGCTTAATCGACTCTATATGGAGATAAAGTGCGTGTCAAAGAGTACCCTGCATCTGTGGCGGCGCGTTGGCCATTTAGGGTGGGCTGAGAGATTCATACATGCGGATGCGTGGCATGGGCCATCGTAGAAGCGAGACCTTCGATTGACTCAACACCGAATAAGTGACACCAGAGTAGTCCGTAGAACAAATCCAAATTGGGGCACGTCCCGGACGACTGCCTTGTCCTGCAAATCTCTCATTCCAAACAGGTCAAGTTTCGCCGCTGGCTCGTTTTCGAAGAAATGCCATAAATCAACCGCCGCCCGTTTTGGATCACCAGCCCACATCTTAACGTCCACCAAAGGGGTGGCCGAAGGGTGGCCGAAGGGTGGCCAGGGGGTGGCCAAAGGGTGGCGCGGCAGTATACATGAAGAAAGGACTCACGCCCATGTGTGGCGTAAGTCCTTTATTTGTAAGGCTTTGCGACTCGGGGCGAGAGGATTCGAACCTCCGACCCCTTGACCCCCAGTCAAGTGCGCTAACCAGGCTGCGCTACGCCCCGTCGCAAAGCAAAAGCCAACAATAGAGTCCTCGAGCTCATATAGGCATACACCCCAAAGATGGTCCGCCTTTACAAGCACCAACATTCTACCCGGAACTCGCCATCCGCCAAATCCCAACCCGACGCGCCCGCGAATGGTCAAAAAGCTACGACAACGCTAACAAGAAGAATACTTACTCGCCCCGAAGCTCACGCAGTTTCCCCTCAAGAACCTCACCAACCATCTTCGGATCGGCTTTCCCCTCAGAAAGCTTCATAATCTGCCCCCGCAAAAACCCGGTCGCTGCCTTCGCCTTCTTAGAAACAGAAATCGCTTCCCCAACAGCCTCCTCGTTTTGCGAAAGCGCTTTATCCACCCAAGCTTCCGTCGCGCCAGTATCGCGAACCTGCAAGAGTCCCATCGTTTCGGCAAGAGCGGTCGGCGATGCATCCCCATCCACCATCGCCTCGGCAATTTTAGAAACCGCAGACTTATTGATCATCCCGCCAACCGTTATCGTGACAAGTTCCGCAATACGTTCCGCCGAAACCCCAAGCTCCCCGATCGTCACATCTCGCGCGTTAGCCAGGCTAGCCCAAACATTAACAAATTGCTTCCCACAAACATCCGCCGCCGCCCCCAAAGAAACAACTCGTTCAAATAGGGCAGCCGTCGCCCGACAAGAAACGATCGTCTCCGCATCGCTAGCAGAAAGCCCATATTCGACAAGAAACCGCTTCCGCATCGCAACCGGAAGCTCTGGCAGATCGTCCCGAAACCTAGCAACCACGTTGCTAGGTATCTCGATAGGAAGAAGGTCCGGATCAGGAAAATATCGATAGTCCTCAGCCCCTTCCTTACTCCGCTGAAAATCACTAACCCCTCGATCGCTGTTCCACCCACGGTTCTCGTTCGGTTTTTCACCAAGAACGTATCCGTTATCCGCTTCCCATGCATCAGTCTGCCGCGAAGTCTCAAAAGCAATCGCATCACGAACAAACCGAAAGCTATTGATGTTCTTAACCTCCGAAATCGGCGTCTTGTACTCGACCCCATCGCGCGTGATGACCACATTCACGTTCGGCTCAAAACGCATCTGCCCTTTTTGCATACTTGCTTCGCTGATCCCCAGGTGAACCATCAGCCTCTGCAGTTCCGTACAAAATGCGTAAGCTGCTTCTGGCGTCTCGATGTCCGGCTCGGTCACGATTTCCAATAGCGGCGTCCCGGCACGATTCAGATCAACGAGCGTACACCCCGGCGTATCATGAACATTTTTCCCCGCGTCTTCTTCAAGATGAGCACGACGAATCCGAACCCGTTTAGTCTCACCGCCCACTTCAAATTCAAAGAAACCGTTTTCCGCGACCGGATGATCGAATTGACTAATCTGATAGCTCTTCGGCAGGTCAGGATAGAAATAACTCTTACGATCCCACCTCGTCACCGGCGCAATTTCGCAGTTCAGCGCAAGTCCAGCCCGGATCGAAAGCTCGAGCGCTTCCCGGTTAAGCATCGGAAGCGACCCTGGATGTCCCAGACAAACCTCACAAACGCAAGAGTTCGGTGGGGCATCCGTCCTAACCTCGCAACCACAAAACAGCTTAGTCAGGGTGCCAAGTTGAACATGAATCTCAAGCCCAACAACAGTCCGAACAGAATCCCCAACACCGCCCACAGCCTCAGGTTTTCTTGCGCCAACCATAATGGACGCATGGTACCACCAGATCCAGCGCAGGGAATCGCAGACAAGAAAATCTACAAAACGATCACCTTCAAGAGGCCATGAGTGGGTATCCACATGATCGCGTACCCATGTGAGCGAGTGGCATGGTCAAGCGCAGCGCCGCCGTGTATCCTCGCCGCTCCCCCATAGTAGTTTACCGAATTTCGCCCCGCATCCTCTTGTGTGGCACCGGTTTGCAACCGGTGC
>JAJDDZ010000352.1 GCA_029260025.1 Phycisphaerae bacterium
TGCGGAACTGTTCTCGATACAAAACCGACGGCTGTCTCTGTTAGAAACAGCGCGATGATGACCGGGCCGGCGATGCGGACGCCCATGATGAACGCAGCCGTCAGCAGCTCGATCATTAGTAGGACGATCGAGTCGTCCATGTGAAACGAGAAGAGCGGGATCGCTTTGTACGTATCCAAGAGCGCCGAAATTGCCGCCCGATGTCCGCCGATGATAAGAAAAACCAGGGTCAATACGGCGGTGTAGACCTGGGCGATTGATGTAGATTGGTCGTTGTTGAGCGGATTGGTTGCTTGGCTCATTGCGAGTCCCGCCTGCTGGCCAACCATCGTTCCAGCGACTTGCGAACAGAGCATGACTAACATGAGCGACAGGCCTATGGCTGCGCCGATCATGAACTCCGTCACACCCGAAACGAGTAGGGTTGAGAGTGTTATGTCTCCGGGAGCCTGTTGTTTGACAATCGGGAAGATCATGGCTGCGATGACCATTGCGAAGGCGGCGCGGATCCGGATGGGAATCAAATCGCTTCCAAGAACCGGGGCCGTCATGATGAGCCCGCCGATTCGAAATAGAATCGCAGCGAAAATGGGAAGCGCAAGTAAGATGTCCATTAGAGACCAGGGCATTGACTAATCGTCCATAACATTCGCGAGTCGTCCTCGCCGCTGCGAGGTGCTTGATCCAAACGGCACCGGCGGCGCTTACCACGGCTGCGATCCGAGCATCATCTTCGTGTATTCGAGCATTCGATCGGCGATCCACGGAATGAAGATCGCAGCCGCAACCACCATGGCGGCGATCTTGGGAACGAACGCGAGCGACTGTTCCTGTAGCTGGGTCACTGCCTGGAACAGCGCGATCGATAGCCCGACGACCAGACCAATCACCAGGATTGGGGAGGCGATCGTTAGCGTCATCCAGAACGCGTTTCGACCCAGTTCCATTGCTGCATCTAGTTCCATGTAATGACTGACCTATCTCACTGAGCTAAGCAAAACTGAAAAGAATCGTTTCGACAACGAGATGCCAACCGTCGGCGAGCACGAACAAGAGAATCTTGAACGGGAGCGAAATCAATACGGGCGGTAACATCATCATGCCCATCGAAAGAAGGATCGTCGCGATGACCATGTCGATCACGAGAAACGGCAAGTACACTCGGAAGCCCATAATGAAACCAGTCTTTAGCTCGCTGAGCATGAATGCGGGAATCATGGCGGTGAGCGGAACTTTGTCGATTTCGATTTCTTCCTCCGGGAGAATCTCGCGGTCTTCGGCGTACTCTAGGAACAGGTAAACGTCGTCGTGATTTCCTGCGCGTTCGATCTGGCGGTACATGAAATCTTTCATGTGAGCGCCGGTGATTTCCATGGCTGCCTCTTGTCCCAACCTGTTTTCAAAATACGGTTCAACTGCCTCTGCATTGACTCTTTGCCATGTAGGTGCCATCACAAGGACCGTCACAAAAAGCGATAGAGCTAGCAGAACTTGACCGGGGGGTAGTTGTGGTGCGCCGACCGCTTGTCGGAGGAGCGCTAGAACGATGATGATGCGCGGGAAGGCTGTCGTCATTACCAGAATAGATGGGATTAACGTCAGAACGGTCAGGAGGACGAGAATCTGAAGGCTGGATGAAACGCCCTCCGGTGTGTCCGCCGTGGGGATTAGCTTGCTGAGGTCAGGGATTGCGGCTGCGTTGTCGAAAGCTGGGGCAGCGGTCGTTGTCTGGGCATGCGCAACTGTAGCTGAGAGAATCGTGAGTATGAATGATACTGCGCAAAACCGGACCATGAGTCGGCATCCATGCCTCTGAGTTTGCGTGCGACTCCGCCGCGCGCAATGGACACCGCCGCATCCTGCGACGATGTCGTTTTAACCTGTTCGTTGCAACGTTTTTAGGCGTTCCAGAAGGTCGGACACTGCGCGACCTCGATCTTTCTCCGGCAACTCAGCCACTTCCTCAAGCTCTCCTGCGACAGAAACGTCGTAGTTGGCCGTTTCGGAACGCAACTGGGTATCGAATTCACTGCTTCGACCGGGGAACTTTCCGCCGGTGGCCATCATCAACTCGGCGACCTCATCAAGGTCGTTGACCTCGCAAAGCGTATCCACCCGCCCGGAAGAGATCGCGACTAGCACGAAACGCCGACCGAGTTGAACAAGTGATAGCGTTTGTTTCGGTGAGAGGCTGGCTCGGGCGACGACCTTTAACACGTCGCCCTCTGGTGCTCGCATCGCTGGAACATACCGGCGTAGCAAGACGAAGACGCCGACGATCACCACGAGAACAATACTTAACGCGCCGATCCCGCTGCGGTACCAAGGAGTATCCCCCGCGTCGGGGCGACCGAGGACCGAGGTGCCCGTTGTTCGGCGCCTTAGCGTACGGGTCGGGGCGTCTCGAGCGTCCGCGTTTTCGAGCTTATTCGCCTCGCCCCCTGCGACAGAAGCGGGGGTCGCGTGGTCAGCAGCCTCGTTCTTGACCTCCGACTCTTGAGGCGATTCGGAGTCGTTGACTATAGGATCGATCTCTATGCTCTGATTCGGCGTTGCCTTGGTCACGGCATCGTCGATGACTGGTTGTTGGTCATCCGCTGTTGCGAAGGACGACGCTTGAAGGGTCGCAACAAGTAGAACTGTCGCAAGAAACGCCGGAGCGCAGCGGTCCGACCTTGGAAAGCGTTCAAACATCACTGTACCACCCTATGCGGATCTCGCGAAAAGACCTCGCTGATGCGTACGCAGAAACTGTCGTTGAGAACCAAGACCTCGCCGCGCGCGACGAGCCTATCGTTGGCGAATACGTCCACAGGGTCTCCGGCGAGCCTGTCCAACTCGACGACGCTGCCCTCGTCGAGGCAAAGGACGTCTTCGACGAGCATTTTTGTCCGACCGAGTTCGATTCGAACGCCTAGGTTCACATCGTTTAACATCGTGACGCGCGCCGGATCGACTCCTACTGCTTCCTCTGCTTCGAAACTCGGAAAACTAAAGGGCTGCGAATCCGGAGGTGGTGGCTGAGGACTCGGAGCAACGGGTGCTGGAGTGGAGGCCGCTTCCTCTTCGATGGCGGCCTGCATGGCTGCCGCTACTTCATCGAATGGTCGCCCTAGGGTGTCAACGCGCATGTCTGGTTCCGCTGGTGCAGCGTCTTCTGCGGTGGCACTGGGTGCCTCACCACTGGCAGCGGCCATGAGGGCATCGATATCACCTTGATCGATGCCAGCCTCTTCGCCCGCATCGGACGCTGACTCGGACCGATCGGAAGACCCGCCGCCGAGCAGCGCGTCGATATCGCTTTGGTCGATTTCGCCAGCCGGGGCCTGCGCAGGCGTGGCGGGCTCGGAAGGCGTCTCTGATCCGCCGCCAAACATGGCATCAATAGCTGATTGATCGATGCTTCCGGTGTCGGAAGCATTTTCGGGTGTGTCGCTCACGATTTCCCTATCCCTAAACCCAGTTCTTCGCATCCATACGGGGGCTACCCGGTAGTATCGGAGAAAATCCGACACCAGCGACACCCCGTTCGGTGCTAGGCTTGGAGTAACTCAGGGATTAGCATTTCCAGTATGAGTTTCTCGTCGCCTAGAATACCATCGAGTTCTCTCTTCATGCGTCGCTTAATGGTTTCCAAACCTGGCTCTTCCAGGTGATGGGGTTCAGCACTTCGAATAACGTAGTTGACCCTGTCTTCGATCCTCGCACCGTTCGACTCGACCATTTCACCGACTTTTTCGGCGTCTTCCGCCCTTACCAGTGCTGATACGCGGAGGCGGTAGGTCTGGAGGCGACCGGAAGCCTTATTGCTCGGGCGGCAGTCGGCGACATCGACCTCGGCTGTCTGATCGACCGGGGCAGCCTCTGCCTCCGCGCCTTCACCCTCCACGTCCGCTGCGGTCTCGGCGGCGGCAACGGGATCGAGCGGATTGGGTCCGAACATCATCTTGGCTACGACGAAAACCGCGGCGCCCTCGCCAATCATCAGCCCCAATACGATGAGAAGGGGGAGCTTGCTCTTTTTGGGGCCCTTGTCCTTCGTTTCCTTCTTGTCCGCAGCCTTAGTAGCATCGTCAGCCATCTGAGAGTTCCTTCAAGTCCGTTGCCGGTGTTCCGGCATAGTCGTCCACGAGGTCCTCCGTAACCAAAATTTCAACACGGCGGTTTAGCGCCCGCCGATCCTCCGTGTACGCTTGTCTTACAAGGGGTTCCGCATCTCCGACGGCCATGGGAATAATCCGAATTGGCCTAACCCCGCTCGCTTCCAGTTCTCTCACGACCGCCATCGCGCGTGCGAACGAGAGTTCGCGAGCGTCCTTGAACATCGAATCCTTGGGCAATGGCTCTCTGGTCGCATGCCCGCGAACCAAGAGTCGGGTGTTGTACCCGCGAAGCTTCTGGGCAGTCATTGACACTAACTCTCGTGCCTCGGTCTTCATCTCTGCGCTGAAACGGTCGAAGGCGATCTTCCCGCCGACGTCGATCTTCATTCCGTCGCGGATATTGGTTACGCGAAAGTCCTTTCCTCGAATTCCGACTTCGTCTGAGTCGCCTTTGTGGTCAGTAAACTCCGACGTTTTGAGTTGGTCGAAGATTTTCTGAATCAACGTGTTCGAGTCACTCATCTCGACCGGCATCGTTCCGATACCGCCGGGGTAGCCGCCGAAGGCATTTTGGATCGACTGTACTGCTTGCTCAAAGCGTTCCCTCTTAATCTCACTCATCGAAACCAGTGAGATAAAGAAAACCAGCAACAGGGACATCATATCTCCGAATGTTACCATCCATTCGGGTGCGCCTCCTTGTGCTTCTTGCTTCTTGCCTGGCACGCGTCATCCTCTTCTATGCGGCGGACTCGATCTCGACCGAGTCGCGCAAGCGAGCTGGCATGAATGTCTTGAGCTTCTGCTCTACAATCCTGGGGTTGTCGCCCGATTGGATTGACATTACGCCCTTTACGATAATCATCTTGAGCAACATCTCTTCACGACTCCGGCGCGCCAGCTTGTCGGCGAGCGGTAGGGCCACGACGTTCGCGACCAACGCTCCGTACAACGTAGTCAAGAGCGCGATTGCCATCGCGGGACCGATCGTTGATGGGTCCTCCATGTTTTTGAGCAGAATGACAAGCCCGATAAGCGTCCCGATCATGCCGAACGCTGGAGCAAATCGCCCGATCGTTTCGAAAAGCGCTTTTCCCTCTGAATGACGAGCCTCAATCGCATCCAAGTCGCTTATGAGAATCGCCTCGATGAGCTCCGGGTCCGTCCCGTCGACGGCCATCTGGATTCCCGAGACCATGAACGGGTCCGAGATTTGTTCGGTCATGTTGTCCAGGGCGAGAATTCCATCGCGGCGTGCGACCTCTGCGTACTTCACCATCTCGGCGATGACAAGACCTGGGTCGCGCGCTTTGGTAAAGATACAATTCTTAAAGACTTTCGCCGTCCCGAAAACGCTCTTAATCGGAAAACTGCACAAGGTCGACGTAATCGATCCGCCAATAACGACCAGCATCGATGGATAATTGATAAATGTCTGTATATCAGACGACATCAGAATCGCCGACAGCACGAGCGCCGAGCCCGCCAACAGACCGATAATCGTTGCGATGTCCATGGACCGTTACCTTACTACTCTATGTGAGAACGCCAGCGCGCTCTTCCGGTTCGGCTTATCGACCGCATGGATCGCGGCGTTTAAGCGCCAATAATGTTACCGCTTGGGGCATGCGATCCGCGACGCAACTCGCCGCGATGCTACGCCACGCTAAAACTGCGAATCTGCCGGGCGTAGTCGATCGCCCGGCGAACGACCTCCTCTGTGGTCTCTTTCACGATGACCGCGTCCCCGTTGATCAACGTAATGATCGTGTCGGGGGTCGATTCGATCATCTTGATGTGCTCCGCGTTGAGCACGATCACGCGTGAATCTAATCTCGTCACCGTTATCATGACAGCCGCCCTAACACTTCACACGAAAAATTACCTTGCCAAGAGTAACAACTCTTGCAACAGATCATCCGCAGAACGCACGACCCGACTCGCCGCTGAGACGCCCGTCGAGTACGTGATCAAGTTTACAAACTCCCGCGCGATTTCCGTATTGCTCTGTTCTAACGCACCTGAGAGAATCGTGCCGGCCTTGCCCGTTTGGGGGGCAAGAATCTCGGGACCACCCGTATTGGGACCGGGGACAAATGTATTGTCGCCCTTTGCAACCAGACCTTGGTTGTTGATAAATGTTGCCAGCGCGACCTGACCAAGAACCTGTTGCTCCTGATTGGAAAAGACGGCTGTCACGGTTCCGTCGCGGTCGATCGAGTAATTCGTCATCGTCCCGGGGGGCGCGCCGTTTTGACTGGCCATGATAAGTTCCGATGAACCGGTCGTGCTCGCGAGTCCCGTGAGACTACTTAGGTCGAGCGTGAACGATACTGGAGTCGTTGACCCTTCGCCCGCTCGATCGATTGTTAAATCTGTTCCTGTGGCTGCGATGAACTGACCGTTGGGGTCAAAGGAGATCGTGCCCGTCCCGAGCGCCGGAGAAAGATCGCTGTCTCCCACGGACTCTGCATAGAATCGCCACACCGAACCGCTTTCACTCTTGGACTCCAAAACCGCCCGCACGCGAACGTCTACATTGGTTCCCAGCGAATCAAATACGCCAAAGGTCGTCGTAACACCCCCACCAAGCGCCGCCGTCGTCGTTGAGAAATCGAGCGGCGCGTCAAGAACGCCGGTGGTATTGATAATCGAAGCTGAATCAAGCTCGACAGCGTTGATCTCCCCCGGGTTGGACTCGATCACAATGGCGCCTAGTGGTCCATCCGTTCCATCGCCGATGCGAACCCCAGGCGTGCCTCCCGTCGCGGCGGCTGTGTTGATTCCGAGTGCTGCTTCTAGGTGCGTCATTAGATCGCCGACGGTGCTTCCGGTCGTTCCGACGACGAAAGTAGACTCTTCGGTCGCAATCCCTCCCTTGCTCCCGGTGATGGAGAGTTCGTCACCGGTTGCAAACAGGGGTACGCCCGTTACATCGACCAAGCTTGTTAGTGTCGTTCCGGCGGTCGCTGGTTGGCCACCTGAAGTTATAAGCGCCTGCGACGCGACGACTGCGCCCGCGGTGGCGATGGTCGTGTTGGGATCCAATCGACCATCCATATCGACGAGTGATGTCGCGACTGCTTGGCTTGCCGTACCGAGGGGGATCACCAGATCGGATAGCGTTCCGGTGTTGATCGCCCCGGCGCTATCCGCCTCGAAGACTTGAACGGCGGCGCCGTTGGCTGAGACAAGTGTCTGGGTCGCATCGAGCGAGAACGATCCGTCGCGCGTGAATAGCTGCTGGTCGCCAGGACCCTCCAGAACGAAAAACCCGTCGCCGTCGATGGCTAAATCGCTTTGGAAACCTGTTCCGTCGAAACCGCCCTGGCCAAAATCTCTCTGAAGCGACGAGACACCAGCACCGCTTCCGACCTGCCTGGGAAGGGTTCCGCCGCTGGTGTCGCTTGGACCCTCTCCCTCGTTAATTGTGCGGTAGAGAAGCGTTTCAAACAGGGTTCGTTCATTCTTAAACGCCGTCGTATTTAGATTCGCCAGGTTGTTACCAACCGTCTCGATCCCGGTGGTGTTCGATGTAATCCCGGTAAAACCGGTGAGCATTGCTGCTGTTAGTGCCATGATAATCCTCGCGTGAGTTTGCTGATCTTGACGACGCTATTTTCGACAGAGTTTCTATTTCTGTACGCCCAACACGTCGCGAAGTCGGACACTCTCGCCCGTATCCAATTCGAGAACGGCCTCACCGTTTTCGTCGAGACCTGCACTGGTCACCGCACCCTCGAAGACTTGCGGATCTTCGCGGTCTCGTTGATCGACGCCCGTCACCGTCTGACCGACGAGCGCTTGACCAACCGCTAGCGGTGACTCGATCGTCGCGATCTTGTCGATCGGAAGCTCCGCACCCGTCGCCAATTGCAACAAGGGCGTGCCTTCTTCTGTAAACCGAACACCAACCACCATTCCCTGCGAGACCGTGCCGTCTTGGTTCTGGGAACCGGTGACAAACTGTCCGATCAAAGAAGATGACGTCGAAAACTGCTGCTGACCCGATAGCGCTCCGAGCGACTCGGACAGCGAGGTCGAGAGTTCGATGTCTCGGATTGACGAAATCTGGCGGAGCAGTTCCTCGTTGCCGGTTGGCTCGAGAGGATCCTGATTCGTGAGCTGGGTTATGAGCAGATTGAAGAAATCGTCGCTCCCAAGCTCCGCCGCTGATCGCGTGGTCGGCGCAGAACCGACCTGCGATGCGGAATTCAAACTATTGCTAATATCGTTTACCAGTTCCACTTTGGAACCTCCTTCGTTACGGTTTCCGGGCGTGGTGCGGCTCCGCCGCGTTCGCCCGAACGATTGATCAAACGACACCCGCACGCCGGCGCATCCTGCGCCGAGCGACAAGCGCCGCAAACGATCAAATCCGTATATCCAGTCGCGTATCCACTGCGACTGTTGGTTCGGAGTTGACTATCCCAGCCAACGCCAAACCATCGTGATCTTCATTCGCGCCGCCTTGCGCTACACGCGCCGAAGGCGACGAACTCGACTGCGCACTTTCCCTTGAAAACTCTCTCGCGCCGCTGGAGTCGCCTCCGACGACGTTTGTGTCCGGCGAATCGCCGCTGGTGTTCGTAACAACTTCAAATCGATCGATCTGAATCCCGTGTTCCTTGAGCGTGGCCTTTAGCCCCTCGGCGCGCTGCGATAATAGTTCGCGAGCACTTTCCGACTCCGCTTGCACGGCGACCACTAACCGATCGCCCGCGAGTCGCACATCGACGCGGATACGACCTAGCTCTGGCGGATTCAATCGTAGCTGAGCCGTCGAGCGGTTCTCAGACATCCGGAGACGCATCTTGCCTACGAGCTTATCGAACGGCGTGCGATCGTTTTCTCGAACGACCTTCGATTCGCTCGCCGTTGACGGCGCTTGCTTCGGGCGGACTGATGTCTGTGCCTGACGATCGTTTGACGACGCTCGTTGATCCGTCGCGTTCGGCGCCGCGGTCGCGCGTGCTCCCTGCACCTCGCCGATACGACTCGCCCCAAGAAGCTGACCGATTTCCTCAGCAACGCTCGACCCCGACCCCGACCCCGACCCGGCCCCAGACACTGACCCGGCGGCAGCGACTGCGGCTGCAGATGGACCAACAACCCGAGCGGTATCGATCGATGGTGGAGCTACGGCATCAAGCTTGGTCCCGGTCAATCGCATTTTGTTTTCGATATCAAACCGTGCCGCATCCTCAGCCGGCGAACGCTCACTCGATGCTCCGTTTATGCGCGAAGAGACAGGCTGTAACGATGCAAAGTGATCCTGTACCTTGACGTCGTGGGTTTTCGCTCTTGAATCATGGTTGCTGGTATGGCTGGCGTCGGCGGCGTTCGCTTCGGAGATTAGCGAGTCCCCGCGTGCGTTCACGCCGGTCCGCGCGTCGCTCTGTCGATCGGACTTGTCGCCGACGGACGAACGGTATTCTTGATTGAGTTGGGATGCCTTGTCACCGCCACCCTCGTCGCCCTTCGCGTCAAACATCTGGTTGGCTGCCCGATCCGCGTCGCTTTCAATTTGCACGTCAATTGTCCCGCGCGAGATCGCGAGCAACGCATCAAACGCGTCACCGATGCCAGGATCGTCGTGATTTTCGCGATCGTCTCCGGCCTGAGCGCGATTCCCCGAAGACACCTGCGATCTTGGTGCCGTGGTCGGAGCTTGTTGTTGTATTGCGGGTGTAACCATATTGTCCGCCGTACTCTTTTGTTACGGGTTCTTCTTTTCTAACTGTTCCGATCGACCTGGCGCCGCGTCGCGCACCTGCCGAAGAATCGCCTGCATTTGGGTGAGGTCATCCCCCCGCCTCGCGGCCTCGACGATTTTTTTCGCCTTGTCTGTATCAAGCGCGATCAAGACTTTCGCAGCCTCCTGCGGATTATTCATCCCGAGAAGATGTTGCACCGCGACCTTGGCGGAGAGAGCTTCAAAGATTGCGATTTGTTTCTCGAACCCTTCGTCCCGGCGTTCTTCGGTCTTGGCGGCATCGGATTTTTCCGCGTCTGTGCGTTCCTTCTTGAAGGCTGTCCGCTCGTTCTCAACGCGAAGAAGAATACTATTGATCAGCTTGAGACGCTGATCGAGTTCTACCGTGATTCGCTCTGATTCTCGCTGGAGAAGTTCGATCTCCATTTGCGATTGCGGGTCGTTGTTATCGAAGACTCCGAGGCGGGCTGGTGGTTTTGTCGTCACTTCTTTTGGCGCTTCAAGGATCTCGTCGTCCACGACATCGCCAACAGGGACCAACTCGTCTCCTTTGAGCACCATCCCAAGCGTCCGCAGCGTTGCGCCATCGACGATCCCCGTGCTAACGAGGTAACCAGCCACTCCGCTTAGACCGAGTACGTTGAGCAGCACAAAAAGCGCCACCATGTCGTACGTCCGTTTCATGATCCCGCCTTCGCCGGTCATGTGATCATCACCTCTACCTTATCTACGAAGCTCTCGTCGCCTTGAGCGATTTGATATCGCTGTAACGCGATTTCGTCGAACATCGCCCGCTCTTCTTTGCTGACTTCCTGCAAGTGTCGCTGCCATTTCTTTTCTTTGAGCTTCTCCAGCGACTGAAATCGTGCGTTTACGCGTCCGAGTTCTTCTCGGTCCACCGTGAGTTCGCGCTCTCGTTTTCCAAGTTCCTCGTTTGATTCTAAAATCGTTCCGTGCAGCCAGCTCTGGTAAAATCTCTGACTGCGAACTTGCCCAAGATCCAACCGTATCGACGACAGGACATTTCGGCCGTCATCCATTGTTCCCCGGAGTGATGCGTTTAGTCCTTCGACGCGACGCTCAGCTTCTGTCACCGCGCGTATCGACTCGGCGACCTTCCGCCGCTGAATGTCGCGCTCTCTTTCGCGAAGCTTGCGAACCACTTCAAGTTTGAATTGAAACTTCTTGGCCATGTCACTTAGCGGAGCGTTAACACTACGGCATCATCCTTCTATCCAATCCCAGCCGCGGCACGGGAGGAGTTCTTGCTTAGCTCGCCACGCACCGTCCGGATCGCCGTTGCAACCTCCAGCAGTTTGGCTTTCGTTTCATCGAATAATGGTTTCTCGTTCATACCCTGTTGCAAGAACGCATCGATAACCTTCTTTGATCGCACGGCGATGTCGAAATCGATGTTCGCCCCCGGCGCATACGCCCCGACGTTCACCAGGTCTTCCACGTCCGACCACGTCGCCAAAACTTTGCGAACCTCGGCCGCGGCGGCGATGTGTTCCTCGCTTACAACATCGGGCATGACCCGGCTGATGCTATCGAGCACGGAAACAGCGGGATAATGACCGCGGTTCGCCAAGTCGCGCGACAACCAAACATGGCCATCCAGAATTCCGCGAATCGCGTCGGCGACCGGTTCGTTGATATCATCACCCTCAACAAGCACGGTATACAATCCCGTGATGCTACCGTTTTCTGTTCGTCCGCTTCGCTCAAGAAGTTTTGGAAGCAAGCTGAAGACGCTCGGCGGATAACCTTTGGTCGTCGGCGGTTCTCCCGCTGACAATCCGATCTGCCGCTGGGCCATGGCCATGCGGGTCGTCGAGTCCATCATGAAAAGGACATTCTTCCCCTGATCGCGAAAATACTCTGCAACCGCAGTCGCGACGAAACCCGCACGCACACGAAGCACCGGCGACTCGTCGGACGTACTAACAACAAGCACGCATTTCTGGAGACCCTCTTCGCCGAGGTCTTTTCGGATAAAGTCCCCGACCTCGCGTCCTCGCTCGCCGACAAGTGCCACGACTGTGACATCTGCGTCGGTCGCCCGAGCGATCATACCCATTAGTACGCTTTTCCCGACGCCCGTCCCCGCGAAAATGCCAAGACGCTGTCCCCCGCCCAGCGTATGCATCGCATCCATCGAACGAACGCCAACCGAAAGCGGCGCGTCGATCGGGGCACGATGAAGCGCCTTAGGCGCATCACGAAACACCGGATAATGTGCTTCAACGTGATAACCTCTATTCCCACCGATCGCCGTGCCCGTCGCGTCCAATATCGAACCCAGCATTTGTCTACCAACCGGAACGTACTGCATTCCCGAATGACTCGTTACGCGATCATGAACACCAACGCCTACCGGATCGTGTAGAGGCATGAGGACCGCGTGGTCGCTGGATACGCCAACAATTTGTGCCGCAACCGCATCACCAACGCGACGATGGATCGCACAAATCGAGCCAACCGAAAGCGGCAAGCCTTCGGCACGAATCGTCATTCCAGAAACGGCAATGACACGCCCCGTTACCCGTAGCGACTGAGCTTGCTGGACGATTTCGTTGTGATCGGAGAATAGATCAACCATCGCTGTGCTCTTGATGAGACGTCTCAGAAGTTTCACGTTCAGAGGACTCGCCAGTCGCTCTCTCTGCACTTCCGCTAACCAGAAGCGATACGACTTCGTTAATTTGACTGTCGAGCGTGGCATCCACTTCGGTTGTCTCGTCGGTTACGATGCACCCTCCTGGTGCGATCTTCGCATCAGGAACGATTTCGACGCCGCCAGTGCCATGAGCATGGCGAAGGACCGACTCAGCGAATTCCTCAATTGCGGCGAGATCGTCCGGGTGAACGCGAATCGTTAAGTCTGCTTTGGACTGTACCAACTTGAGGGCCTTATGAAGATTCCCGAGGGCAGCGTCACAATTCAGTGTCCCAATTCGATAGGTTAGTTTGGTGGCGAGCGATATTGCGAACGCGAGCAGGTCTCGCCTGGCAGCCAGCTCGATCGACTCCCTTCGCGCATTTAGCTCGCCGAGTACCCGCTCAATGTCTGATACGATCGCGGCATGTTGCTCGTCAAACTTAGCGGTTGCCGCGTTGTGCGCCTCCGCAAACCCATCGGTCTCTCCTTTTTCCTTGCCCTCGGCGTATCCTTTTTGGTACCCTGTACGAAAGCCCTTTTCATACCCCTTCTCGCGAGCCTCCGGACCCCAACGGGCTGCATCGCTTCGAGCACTCTCGAGCAATCGCGCCGCCCGGTTTTGGGCATCGGCGACAACGGCGCGCGCCTCCTCAAGGTGATCCGCGAGGTCCACCGAAACAAGCGAACTCGCAACTCGGGCAACGTCGCCCGCTCGAATCACGGTTGACATTACGCGACCCTCCGGTCACGTTTGTCGAAGTCGCTGGCATGTTCGCCAAGAATCATACGATCATCGCCTTCTCGCCGCCGCGACCCGAAATGATAAGCTCGCCAGAATCCTCTAGGCGTCGAACAACATCGACAATCTTCTGCTGCGAGCCTTCGACGTCGCTGACACGGACTGGGCCCATGAACTCCATGTCTTCCTTAATGAGCTGCGCCGCACGCTCTGACATATTGGAAAGGATTTTGTCGCGTAGAGGCTCGGTCGCCGTCTTCAACGCCAGCGAGAGATCGTCGTTTTCAATTTCCTTGAGCACTTGCTGAATTCCCTTGTCATTGACGAGAATGATGTCCTCAAAGACGAACATCAACCGGCGAATCTGTTCCACAAGATCCGGATCTTGAGCGTCAAGCGCCTCAAGAATACCCTTTTCGGTAGCGCGATCCGCAAGATTCAAGACCTCCGCAACCGCCTCTACGCCGCCAGCCTTCTGGAAGGTCTGCGTCATGACGCCTGACAATCGCATCTCAAGACCCTGCTCGACTTCGCGGATGATCTCGGGGTTCGTGTTTTCCATTTTGGCCACCCGCGCAACAACTTCGAGCTGTCTGCTTAGCGGCAGGCCCGCAAGAATCTCGGCGGCCTTTCCACTGGGAACATGCGACACGATCAGCGCGATCGTCTGTGGATGCTCGTCTTGAATAAAAGTCTTGAGGTTTTCCGTATCGGTCTTCGCAAGAAACGCGAAAGGCCTGCGGTTCACCTGGTGCTCGATTGTCTTGATGACCTGGGCAGCCTGGTCTCCGGGGAGCGCCTTTTCGAGGAGCATTCTCGCGTAGGAAAGCCCCCCCTGCTTTGCGTAGGAGCGGGCAAGTGCGATGTTATAGAATTCTTCGATAACCGCTCCACGCTCGTTGGGTCCGACCAAGTCAAGCTGCGCGATCTCTCGCGTAATTTCTTCGACGACATCGTCATCGAGACTTCTTAGGACCTCCGCGGCCACTTCGCCGCCAAGATTCAAGAGAAGAATCGCAGCCTTGGTTACACCCCGAAGCTTCGGCGCTTCGGAGGACGCTGGTTGTTCCGACTTATCTGCCATGAGTACTTACTAAGTTTCCGCTAACCAAGGGACACGCGTTCCCGACTCGGTCGCTACACATCGTCCATCCAGCGGCGAATAAGCTCTGCCGCACCCTCTGGATCATCGCCGACTAACTTGGTGACTTCGTCGCCCAATTCTTGATATCGAATTGTCTCGTCATCGACTTCTTGTCCGACGAGCAAGCTCTCGGAGACCGAGGCCTTTCCGACCGGTTGTACGCCAGTGTTGAGAACTTCTTCGTACAATGAACCGGCGTCGTCATCGGAATTAAGTTCGGGAACGTTGGGAAGACGCGGAACGCTCTTCACGACGCGCATCATCATGAACATGCTGATTAGCGAAAGCACTCCCAACCCAATCTGAGGACCATAACTCTTTGCGATCGCGATGGGATTCATGTCTTCCTCGCCCACGACCCCGGCGATCCCGCCGGGAGATGCGCTCCATGACCCGCCCTCAATCGTCCAATCCATATCGGGGTAAATGTAAACATTGATATCATCACCATCGGTGGACATCACCAATCGCTCAACTGTTCGCTGAATGCCAGCAACCTGCTCATCGCGAATCTTTACGAACTCGGGATCATTTTCCTCTGCCGTCTCCTTGTCAGGAAAGCGCGCCCGATACACGGAGGCTACGAAACTTCGTGGAATCCCGACCGACGCGGTCGCGCTCTTTGTTGCGAACGGAATATCCTCGATCGTCTCGCGTTGTGTAAGCGCTGGGGGAAAGTTCTCTGTCTTGCTGTTTTCGGTGAGGCTTGATTGACCGCTGCCGCCCGCCGTCACGGCCTTCCCCACGTTCGCCTGAGCGCCCGCCTCGCTTGCTCCGTTTTGCGATCCCTGCTCGCTCGTATCGCTCGTTTCGACTTTTGGCTGAGGGACGTCGTGCTGCATTCGCTCGGTCATGCGCTTGCTCATCTCCAAGTCGACCGAAACTGCGACTCGCAGGCCGGGAATGTACGACAGCGCACCGACGATCTTCGATTGCAAGTGACCTTCGCGCTTCTTTTGCATCCCAAGAACATCGAAACTCGCGGCGTCATCGGGATGCGGAACGTTGTACGATCGCCCCGAACGCGTGTCAGTGATAAAAATGTTGTGCGGCTTAAGCCCGGCCACGGCGCCGGAAACGAGTTTCGCGAACCCGTCCACCATTTCTTCCGACATTTCTGACCGGCCACTCAGGGTGACCGCAACCGACGCCGACGGCATATCCGACTGCCCGCCAAGGCGGCGCTTCGTCTTTGGATTGAGAATGACAGATGCGCGGTCTACAAACGGCGACGAAGCAATGATTTTCGCTAGCTCATTTCCGGTCGCAAAGTTCTGACGAAAATTCCGATCGTCAGGCGCAAGAAACGGATTTTGCTCACCAACAACGGACTGCATATCGTAGAGGCTTCCATCTGGAAGCGCTTCGGCTTTGTGAAGGAGACGAAGCGCGTTATGCCGTTCAGAAAGCTCAACGAATACACGGTTTCCTCGCAGCTCGTAATCCACACCGTTGGCCTTGAGCGATTCCTCAGCGGCATCCAACTCAACGTACGTGAACTCGCGATCCACCAAGAGCCCCATCTCTGGCGCCGTTGACCACTGCATAAGCCATAACACTGAGATCAAGACCATCCCCGCACACATGCCGATAGCAATGCGCTGCGAGGCGTTCAATACTTTCAAACGCGCCGAGATCTCTTCAATTTGTTGTCGTAAACGATCCATCGTTCTGGTTAACTCCGCGCCAAGGCAACATCATCCATGACGTTGCTGACAAAGGAGAATCCGCAGGTGCTACATGCGCATCTGCTGAATCTCCTGGTAGGCATCGGTCAGTTTGTTACGCACTTCCATCAGCAGATCAAACGCGATACCCGCCTTGTTCACCGCGGCAAACACCTCGGCTACGTTCTCTGCTTCACCGGTCATCAATTTCTGCACACCCTGATCCGCTTCGGTCTGTAAGCGGTTGACTTCGTTCAGGCTGTCAACCAAGACGCTCTTGAAGTCCTTACCCTCGACCTTGGGCGCACCGCCCGCTTGCTGCGCCGCCGCACCGACCGACTTGATCGCCGGAAAAACACCCGAAAATTGGATAGGATCAGCCATTTCCCTGCACCACTCCGTAGATCAATTCATTAAGCCACAAGCGAAAGTGCTGACGCGCCCATCCGCTTGGTCATTTCCATGACAGTTACGTTCGCTTCGTACGCCCGAGAGGCCATCATCGCGTTGACCATCTCAGTGTGGTAGTCCACGTTCGATGTGCGAAGGTACCCTTTTAACTCGCCCTTTTTGATCGCATCAACGTGCCCAGGGTCATACTGCAAACCGAACGGTGACGGATCATCCTGGACCGAGTCAACGCGAACGCCCGACTTGCCGTTCGGCCCGCCGGTTCGCCCCGGTGACAATAACGCAACGCGCCGCCGATAGGGATTGGCATTACCAAACTCATCGCGCGTGACGTCCTTCATCGCGATATTTCCCGCGATAACGTCCAGCTTCGTTCGGTACGCCGTCAGCGCCGACGTGCTAATGTCTAGTGCGCCAAACATTTATTCTCTCACCTCGAACGCAGAATCGTGTCTAAACATTTCCACGAATCGCCTTTCGTAAACCATCAAAGTTACCCCGCAAGAGCGTCGCCGCCATCTCGTGCGTCATGCCCGTTTCAGCGAGGTCCGCCATCTGCCGCTCAATCGACATGTTCGTTCCGTCGTGAAACAAAATATTGCGAACTGGGCGATCCGTCGGCGTCACTTTCAACATGCCTCGCTCGTCGGTTTGAACCTCGTCGCCATTTTCCACAACGAAAGGCTTTTGGTAATCTTTCTTGTGTTCCGCAAACGCCTTACCGAGCGCCTGCTGAAACCCGTTGACATCAAGCTGCTTCGCCCTGTAACCAGGGGTATGAATATTCGCGACGTTCTCCGAGATCATCTTGAGACGCTGCTGAGTGAACGCCATCGTCTTGATGAGACCCGGTGTCGCGCCCTTGTTCGTTATGGTTGAAAGAAACATCGCCATCGATCAAAATTCCTCACACACGCCCAAAGCGCACACGCGCCGCGAGCCATCTTCACCTATCTTGACAACGCCCGTGCCAAACGACGCGATCAAGCTTTACGATACTGAAACCAAGTTTCCGCCTCCCAGGCGGATCGGCAAATCCGGCGCTATCGCGCAGTTCTTGCGCACCAACTGGACCATGCGCCGCTAGACGCCAACGGCAACCAATTTCCGCTCTTCTGACTCCGCCTCCTCGCGCCATTGTTTGAGCTTCATACCCAACGTCCGGACACCCATCCCCAGCGCCTTGGCGCTCTTCGCTCGGTGTCCACTAAATTTGTTTAGGGTGCGTTCGATGAGCTGACGCTCCATGTCCTGCAGCATCTGTCCCTCGCGCAAACTACTGAACCCCTCAAGCACCCGACCCGTCTTCGCCCGGACCCAAGGGCCAACCAAATCCGAACCAATCTCAGGGCCGCTGCAAAGCGTCACCGCTCGACAACAGATATTTTCCAACTCGCGAATGTTCCCAGGCCATTGATATTCTATCATCGCTTCGAGTGCCGACCGGGTAAGCGTCTTCGTTCCGCACCCGTCAGCTTTCGTCGCTCGGTCCACGAAATACTCGATCAACTCAGGAATATCTTCCTTACGTTCTCGTAGCGACGGGACGGAAACCGGAAGAACATTCAGCCGATAAAACAAATCCTCGCGGAATTGCTTTTTGGCGACCCAAGCTTCAAGATTCCGGTTGGTTGTCGCGATGATCCGAACGTCAGCCCGCCGCGTCGTACTACTTCCAACCCGCTCAAATTCCCCTTCCTGCAACACGCGCAACAACTTTGCCTGTAGCGCGGGAGCAAGTTCCGCGATTTCATCCAACAGAAGCGTTCCGCCATCCGCCAGCTCGAACCGCCCCTTTCGCGATCGGTCAGCCCCCGTAAACGCGCCTCGTTCGTGTCCAAAGAGCTCGCTTTCCAGAAGACTCGCCGAGAGAGCTGCACAGTTGAGAGCTAGCAAAGGCCGATTCGCGCGCGGTGAGTATCGCTGCACGTGAGATGAGACAAGTTCTTTCCCCGTACCGGACTCTCCGCAAACAAGCACCGTCGCATGACTCGCTGCCACCTGATCCAGCTGCGCGCGAAGCGCCGTCATCACCGCCCCTGACCCAACCAGTCGTCGCTGATGCGTAAGGTCGTCTAATGACGTACGGAGGGCTTCATTGTCTCGTCGCAACCGGGAATGCTCGATCGCCCGCTCGATCAAGACAAGAACGTTGTCTACTTCGAACGGCTTTTGGATATAGTCAAAAGCGCCAACCTTCATCGCTTCGACCGCCGTCGAAACCGTGGCAAACGCCGTCATCATGATCACGGGCGAATCGCACCCAGCGGCGGCTAACTCGCGGATCACGCCGATCCCATCCATGCGAGGCATTTTGAGGTCGGTAAGCACTACGTCGTACCATTCTTGCTTGATCGCTTCGACCGCCGCGATCGGATCAGAGAACGTCGTTACCGAATAATCTTCTCGCGAAAGCGCCTCATCAAGAGACTCGCGAAGAATTTCCTTATCGTCTATTACAGCAATCCGTGCCATCATCTGTCCTCTATTGTGGGTGAATCCCCTACTCAAATCCGTCATTCAAAATCACGCCAAGTAGTCCGTTACGCGACACGCGTGACAACTTCCTGCAAACTGCCTTCGATTTGCGCAATCGGCAGTGCCAATTGAAACAAACTTCCGCCCCCGACGCGCGGTTTCACGCGAACGTGACCGCCATGCGCTTCGACGATTCCGTGGACGATTGCCAAACCTAAACCAGTCCCGCTGTCCTTGGTTGTGTAAAACGGATTGAATATCCGCTGAACATGCGCCGGATCAATTCCGCAACCGTCGTCCTCCACCGCAACCGCAATGAGCTCATCGCCGAGCGCCACGCGCCCCTGACGAATCCAAACATGACCGCCATTCCCCGCAGCCTCAATCGCGTTGAAGACTAAGTTCGAAAGCGCCCGATCGATCAATCTCGGATCACAAACCAACATGGCGTCATCCGCCGGTTCATTGATCACGACCGTCACGCCTTCAAGCTTCGCTCTTGACTCGACAAGAACGCCCACCCGATCAAGAACCTCGCAAAACGAAACATGTTCGAGCTTGGGCTCGGCCCCTCCCGCAAAAGCTAGAATATCTCGCACGATCGCCTCGACCGTAACGACACCTTCCCCGATTTTACGTGCGATTTCCTTCTGCTTGGGAAGTTCAGAGAGGTCTCGCTCCAAGACCGACGCGAAAAGACGAATACCGCCAAGAGGGTTTCGGATTTCATGCGCAACGCCCGCAGCCATTTGCCCCAGCGCCGCAAGTCGCTCTCGCCGCTGCAATTCCCGATCCTTTTCTTTCAGTTGATTCCGCAAGCGATACACCTCTTGCGTGAGCACGTCGTGCGACTCTTTCAATCGCTCGGTAACATCGTTATACGCCTGAAGAAGCGCCCCGAGGTCCGGATCAGATGTTTGAATCGTTGCGGCTGCCATTACGCGTCCTCGCTCACAAGATCCATGCGCCGAACCGTCTGCGCCTTTCGTTGATACGCCGCGACTGCGCCCCCCGAACTGTTTAACCCCGAAAGCTGCTCGGCTACACGCTGTTTCCGAGCAGAAAGAATTCGCGCATCTCGTTCGTCATTCTCGATCAGGCGTTTCAGAGATGCTTCGGTGTTTGTGACCAACGTTTCGGCCTCATCGCGCTGTGTGGCGTCGAACTGAGTCCGAAATTCCTTCCAGGCGCTTCGCACCGGCTTTAGGAAACTCGCAATCTCCGCCAATCGAACAGAGACCTTCTGGCGGTCAGCCAAGACAGACATGAGAGGCTCAATCGCCTCACCGGCAACCAACGCCTGCTGCCGCGCCGCAAGACCTTCCAATCTCGAAAAAAGCCCCGCCTGTTCACGCAAGAACAATAGCGCGCGATTCGGCTCGAGTTGCGATTGCTTACCTGTTGCATTCGGCGACATTCTCAATGCTCCTGTTCGATGCTGTCAAAAAAGCGTTGACTCCGAAAGCCAATCGAAGTATCGCTTCCAGTCGTCCTTGGTTTCAGGCGAAAGGTCAGCTGCATACACTTCCGGTCGAAGACTCGACGCGAGGACCTGAGCACGCGCTAGCGCTGCACGCGCTTCGCGCGGCTGACCCAGGAAAACGTGGCAGTTAATCACTTGAACATAGGCTGAAAGCGCCGCCGGCGAGCCTTTGAACATCCCAGCGGCATTGTCGTAGAGACCAAGGGCAGTTCGATAATTCTGCATCTCAAAATAGCAATCAGCTTCATACAAATACGAGTGCTGTAGATAAACGCGTTCGAGTTTGTCGAGTCGTCCGGAACCTCTCGCCTCATACTCCCTAATCAATTCGCGATAAAGCAACCGAGCTTTTTTCAGGCGATCACTCGACTCAGTACGGATTCGCTCGATCCGTGCTCCAAAATCCGAGTCCGAAAAATCATCGCGAAGCGCGAGGGCACTACGTCGATAAGCACTCGCCAGAAGAAACCGACTGCGCCAGACGCGCGGATCATCCGGATAGCGATCCGACGCCTCCTCCAGCGTCGAAATACTTTTCTCGTAGTGACTCTGTCGACCATACACGTCGCCCAGCAGGAAAAGCGCGTCCGTAAACTCGGGCGCTTCCGGTGTAAATACCTGCGAGTCAGAAAGAACCAGCTGCAACGTGCGTTCCGCAAGCTCTAGATTGTCAGGTCCCAGCGCGACATAGCAATGCGCCAAAGGAATGAGAGTTCGGATACCATCGAGCGTCTGTGGGAATCGACTGTAGCACAATTGATACGCCTCGACCGCTTCCTCCAGGCGACCTGCCGCCTGAAGAAGCTTCCCGATCCGCAACAATCCGCGCGGAACTAGATCGTTCTCAGGTCGTTCAACAACAAACTTTCGATAGCGACGAACCGCATCCGACCGTCTGCCCGCCTTACCAGCAAGTTCCGCCGCAAGCCAAGACGCCTCCGCCGAGCGCCGATCGTGACTCAGATCAACTTCAGCAAGCTTCGCATAAATATCAGCCGCCTCGCCATACAAGAGTTTGAATTTATGCTCGTCCCGATCGCCATCGCCTGCAGCACTCCCTCCGAAAGATGACCTCCTGACAGAATCAGCTTCCTCCTTGCCAGCAATAGCCGTAAGGATGTTCGCGACCTGTTGGAGCACGACTACGGTTTGTTCAGTATCATCATTGCCAGCGAGCGTCATCCCCAATCGGGCGTAGGCCAGGGCAGCGTCGAGATCGCCGGCGACGCGGCGACGCTCCGCCGTAATCCCTAACGAAGTCCGAAGAAGATTCAAATTCACGAGGCGAGTGCTAATCGATTCGATGTTGTCGATGGCGATTCTGTATGCGGCAACGGCTTCCTCGTGTCGCTCAAGAAACGCGAGCGCCTCGGCAGCTCCGAGCTTACTCGCGACGGCGTACGGACTTCCAGGATGCAAACGCTCAACGTCACGAAAAAACGACAATGCCTCTAGCGGGCGCTGCGGGCCTCCGTCGTATAGAACAGTGCGACCAAGCAACCATCCGGCCATGCCGTTGACGTCACTGTCCGCCTCAACCGCGTTGCGAAGTGTTCGAAGACCCAACTCCGCCTCGTCAAATCGATTCGTTTTGTAAAGCACGAGCATGCGCAAGTACTCAAACCTCGGCGAAAGGTCGGAGTCCGCGAAAGCGGAGGCATGATCTTTCAACAGGCGATCACCAAGTTCGGGTCTTCCCTGCTTGTCGAGCAGGGACAGCTTCTCTTCAATCGCCCAAAGACGAAGATCCAGACGATTCGGATCGACCGATTCGAGGAATTCATCGACGACTGTTGCCATCTGCTGCACCGGCGCATGCAGCCTGTCTCGCATTAGGACTATCACCCGCTGCTTGAGCTCCGTCGATCGCGGATGCCCTTTGGAGATCGCCTCTTCATACCACTGGAGCGCAGCCAGGTGCTGCCCTTGCCACTCCAAGGCTCTTGCGAAATGCTCTAGATCGTCTGGGGTCAGCGTCGCGTTGCGAAGCGCCGACTGCTTGTAGTGTGTCACGATCTTGGCTGCTTGATTTGCCGAAGGCAGACCTGACTCCTCTTTGCCGAACATCGCACGAGCGAGATTCAGCTCGATCGTCGCACAGTCTTCGCCTTCGCAGTCTTCACGGGACACCATGAAGTTGCCCAGACGCAGCGCGTCGTCGTGCAACCCCGAAACAACGAATTGCTCCATTGCGGTTGCTGCGTCTTTCATGGAAATTTTGTCGGGATTGGGTCTAAGAAGAGTCATCGATGCCGGAAGGGCCACAGCGGATGCGGCGGCAAGCGGCAATTGCCACTTACCTGCGATGCGTTGTAAAAGTGTCGTCCACTGCGACATGAGCGCCCATCCTGAGCTAAAAACTGTCTAGTTTTGCGCGTCCTCCTGACGCGTGTCCCCTGAGTTTCGGCAGATTTCGCCGCATCGCATGATCGAAGGAAATTGGCCGAGATGAGGACGTTCACAACGCTGATACCTCGCTCACCAAGGCCTTCTCCTTTGCCGTAACCTTAGGCGAACAAGAAACTTAACGAATCCTTCGAGAAGTATCGAAGGAGTCGCGATTGGGAAAAAACTTTTTGCAAACCGTGCCCTGTGATGCTGATAGGGACAGCTGCTTGTCACTTCTGAACAAGCATCACGTGCGCGTTTTCGTTTTTGGGATATGGTTATGCCTGATTTGCGATGCGTAAGATTCTACTTGCGAGTCATTTTGTCTTTAGGAATGCCAGCTGAGTGTGAGCTAGAAGAAGCGGCGTGAACCCCTCCGCCTTCATTACATGCGAGTCGATTGCCTGGCGCACGTCGGGATCTGCTTCCTCGCGGCCACTATGGTTACCGTAGCCATAATCGTGAAAGACCATGCATCCGCCGGGCGCTAGGACATCCTTATAATGGTCGAAGTCGGAGAGGAGCTGGTCGTAGGAATGGTCGCCGTCGACGAAGACGAGCGAGGCACATCCCGGTCGCAAGAGCTTCCACGCTTCATCAGATCCGCCGCGATACTGTATTAGACGATCCGCTTCGCCCAACTGGTTCATGGCGAGTCGAACGTGGTCGAAATTCGTTGGCTGATCGGCGTGCGGGTCGATCGAAATGATCTTTGCAGGGCTGTTAACGCCGCGAAGCGCTAGCGCGAGCATCGAGGCTGACCGCCCTCGGAAAGATCCGATCTCGACGACGCAGTCGCCGCATTCGTGAGTTGACTGCGTCAGCGCGTGAAGAAGACAGCCCTCCAAGGGTTCGGGCCAGACCATGTTGGTTACTAGCGATTGGATATCTTCCGAGGACAAGCCGGACCAGGATACGTCTGCGGCTGTGAGCAGTCGCCTGGCGATTGCCTGGTAGTTTCGCCACCTTGAGACGGAGACTGGCCAATCGTCTTCTGGGGTAGTTTCGACGGGTAGGAATAGTTCTTTCAGGTTGCGCTCTGCATCTAATGTGTATGGTTCGTATCGCTGGGCCTTGGTTTCTCCGCGAGGAAAGCAAAGCCTGCTCATGACGGTATTTACGTCGGGGAAGCCGCGATCTTGCTGGAAAAGTGCGGCTACTCTTATCGTGCAGCGACACGGGAGCGGGTGCCGTGGCTGAACGATGACGCCCTCTCCATCTTTTTCGACGGAGAACCATGCGCCTTCTTGACCGATCATCGCGACGGGTATGTCGGCGAGTGAGAATCTTCTTTGCGCCGGAGTTTGGATTCTGGAAACTTCGCCGGATGGGGCGGGGATAGTCGCTGTGGTCATAAATCGAGCCTCCATGCTCGTTTTCTTTTAGCTTTACTGAGATGGATTCGCTTCTCCCAGTGTTGTCAAAGTTATCGACAGCCAAGGCGCTTATTGTTTACTTCGTCATTATCAGTGTTGCGCCGACTCCTGGGTTGTCGGTTGAATCGTAATGACAGTATCAACAATCGGCGTGAATCTCTTGGCGGCGCTGTGGCTGCGGACGGAGACTTCAACGAACCCTGCGCTGCCGATCATAGCAAGGGTCTGGCCTTCGGCAACGTCGCTGAATGTTTTTTTGAGAGGACCTATCGACTTCCCGTTCACGAGAACCTCCAGACTTGGCGAGTTGTCGCCTGCTTCGAGTTGGTCGGCGTGGATGTTGGTGATGAGGTTTCCGAAACTGTCAGTATGAATCACCGTCCCGCTTAACGCTTCGCCTTCTCGCTTGGCTCGGTGCGGTATGTCTAGTTGGCAAGGTGCTTTTGCTAGTGGGCCGAACTTGTCGGGTGAGAGTCCGTTTGCGACATGGGCGGCGACTGGTGCGATGATGTCTCGTCCGTGGAAGGTGCTGGAGGGATTGGGGAGAAAGTACCGCTCGTTTTCGACGACGTGAAG
>JAJDDZ010000353.1 GCA_029260025.1 Phycisphaerae bacterium
TACACTTCTATCAACGCTTGGCTGTGAATCTGAGGTCATCCTCTGCTGAGCACGACCACGATCCACACTATGACGCACTTGAACGAACCGAACAGCGACCGGGATCAGACGCGGGCTGGTCTATTCTATGGGATTGCCGCGTATAGCTGGTGGGGACTTGTTGCGATTTATTTTAAGGCCGTCGCGCATGTCCCGGCGACTGAGATTCTCGCCCATCGGGTGGTCTGGTCGGTTCTGCTCTTATCACTACTGCTACGCTTCCGGGGGCGCTGGGGCGTTGCGATTTCGGCGCTGCGCGATCGGCGCGTCGTGGTTACACTTTTTGCAACGACGGCCCTGATCGCTGCGAACTGGTTTACGTTTATCTGGGCGATCGCGAATGATCAGGTGCTGGACGCTAGCCTTGGATATTTTATTAATCCGCTGGTCAACGTATTGCTTGGGTTTGTCTTCCTGCGCGAACGACTTCGCCGGTTCCAAGCGCTGAGCGTATTGCTAGCTGCCATCGGGGTGACCTATCTGACGGTCAGTAGCGGGGCGGTGCCGCTTGTATCACTCGCGCTGGCGTTTACGTTTGCGTTTTATGGGTTGCTTCGCAAGACAGCGCGCGTTGATGCGCTTGTTGGACTGACCCTGGAGACGGTCACGCTGCTTCCTTTGGCGATTGGGTACCTGGCATACCTTCTCTGGAGCGGTGACGGGGTCTTTGGGACGGAGTCGCGAAGTACGGACTTGCTGCTTGCTCTTGGGGGCGTGGTGACCGCGACGCCTCTACTTTGGTTCGCCAATGCGGTAAGGCGTTTGCGTCTGGCGACGGTTGGGTTTCTTCAATACATCGCGCCGACTGGGCAGTTTCTTCTGGCGATGTTCTATGGGGAGACACTCTCGTCGGCTCACATCGTGGCATTTGCGTTCATTTGGACTGCGCTGGTCATTTACTCGATTGATTCCGTGCGGGCGTCTGGAAAATCGGGGTAAGAAAAAGCGCCGCAGACGCAAGTCGGCGGCGCTTCGATTCTCCTGCAATTTCGTTTGGTCGCTCGATCGCCGTTATGGCGCGAAGTCGTCTACTTGTTCGAATCCGTCGGGGAGCTTGAACTTGAAGAGCTTTTCGGCGTCCTTGGGTTCAGCTTTGAATTTCGTCACGACGGTTCGGGTTCCGCCTACGGGTTTGCCGTCAATCTTTCGAAGTCGATCGACACGCCTTGGGAGGTAGTCTTTGGCTGAGAAGAACCATTTGGCCTGTAGAGCGCCATCGGCGTATGTAACTAAGATTTCGTAGCAGTCTTCGTCTGCGACTTTGGTCATGCCAATGAGTTTTTGGGCGGTGCCGTTGAGTTCATCTGTGAATGGTGTCGCGTGGACGTATTCTGCCATCATGATCGAACCGACAAGTCCGCCGCGTCGTCCGGTGACTGCCGGATCGATATCGACGTAGGCTTTCTTGGTGGCCCAGTCGATAAGGTAGTAGTCTTCCGAATCGGTTCCGATGGTAAGGTGCTGCTCTTCTTCGGACCCGCGTCTTTTGAACTTTCCGGAGATGTTGAACTTCTCGGGTCCGCGTCCGGCGAACCCCATGATCGCAGCCTTGCCGTGTCCGATGGGTGTCGTTTTTCCTTCTGCATCGAATGCAAAGGATTCTGCCTCATATTGTGCGACGGTTACCGCTTTAGAGGCCGCGTCTGCTCGTTTGAGGATCTCGACGGGGTCGGTAAGTTTTGCCTTTGTGTTCTGAGCGAATGCCCCCGATGCACAGATCGCCAGAACGCTGGTCGCCAGCGCGAAGTGTTTGATCATTAGAATAGCTCTCCGAAGTTTTTCCACCGCTGCCGCCGCCGACAGCTTGTATGTATAGAATAGACGTACTGGGACGGCGTTACCAGTCGCAAAACAAGTTTCGACAGCAGAGAGTGAGCGCGGAGTTGCTAAACCTGATCTTGTCGTGTCGCGTGGGCTATAGCCGGCGGCGGAGGGCTGAGACGAGGTTCCAGCCATTGTATTCCTCTGGTCGGTAGAAGTGGTAGCGGAAGTCCAGGACGGTCTGGAGGGTCCATTCTTCGTCCAGGGGCATGGCCCAGCCGATTCCGAGGGGGACTGAGAAGGTCCAGTCGCGGATGGTTTCTCCGTCTTTGTAGAGTGTGGTTGACCAGATCGAGTAGTCGCCGTCTGCCTCGGCGCTGACGAAACCGACTTCGACGCCGCCGACGAAGTAGACTTTTGCCTGCTCGAATCGCTCGGTCCATGACATATCGTAGTACCCTTTTGGTCTTGACCAGGGGTAGTACTCGGCGGTGAACCCTGTGTAGTAGACGCCGTACTTGAAGTTGACGTCCAACGTGGTCATGAGGAATCTTTGATGAGATCGGTCTGCACCGATGCCGAACCCGCCGTATATATTCCAGCCGACTTTTTCGGTCTCTGCCCGCCCGAAACCGAACGACATGGTGTTTAGCCCCAATTCGGATTTTCTGTCGATTGGGGTCGTGGGGTGTTTGAATACGCCGAGTACGTCGAGCTTGAGCGGGAGGTCGAGACGGCGGTCGAGCTTCTGCTTTGTGGAGGCTAGTTTCGTTCCACCGGTTCGAAGAGCGATATCGAGGTGCCAACTTTTCTTGAATGGCTCGGGCGGCTGCTTGCTGCGATCGACCTTTTGATTAAAGCGTCCGGTGCGGAAGGCGACCTGTCTGGCGGTTGCGTTTTCGGGTGCGGGGTCGTGGAGGGTGAGCCATTTGGGCGGCGAGGTCGCGTTATCTCTGTCGAGCGTTTTTTCTCTTGGGACTACGGTCAACGCGACACGAAATGGCGTGATGACTCTGGGACTTGTGCTGCATCCCGCGAACAGGGCGAGCACGACCGAGGCGAGTAGATACTGATGTCGAAGCCGACTTTGTCTCATCATGGATCACGACCCTAGAATTGGCGACATCGCAGCTACCCGAACTACGCGAGCCGATTCGCACCCCCGAACGATAGATCTACTAAGGCTATCGGCGGACGAATTAGTGGGCCGCACGAGAAGGTGACCAATGCGTGGTCCGAAAAACCGCTGTTGGGTCCGGTCGTTCTTCTTGGAACTCGCGGTCGGGATTCTTCTCTGTGAGTATTGGAGGCGATGGTGCTTGTGGATCGGCGTGTCCGAAGTTCCGGTCGCTGACCGATAATCCTAGAGGGCCCTGGAGTCGAGGAAATCGGATGAAATTAGGCGTTTTCAATCACGGATGGTGGGATCGAGCTTGCGAAGCAACTTCACAGGCGGTGACGGTCTTACCGATCGCGCATCACCCGGAGAATAGCTACGCGGCTGACCTTGTGGCGCGGATTGCCAATGGGACGGCGTTGCTTGATCAACTCGCGAATACGGACGTTGATTTTTTGCTCGATAACGGCGGGACGGGATTGGGTTTTATTCGTAATCCTCCCGGATCGAGCAACGTGGACCTACTCCATGAGGCGGTGGGTAAGCCGCTGGTATCGCATTTCATCGATCCAATAGGAAGCGCTCTTCAGGGATTGGAGTGGGGTTTGGCGTTTCAGTGTTTGCTGAACAGTCAGTGGGCCAAGGCGGTTTGGGATCGGGCGCACGCGACTGAGCTGGCGCGATTTGGAATTGGGAACGTGATTCATCTTCCCATGGCTGCCCCGAACCGGCGGTATGACACGAATCCCCTTGATCCTGATCAATGCGACGGTCTTGTCTCATTCGTTGGCGCGCAGAACACGAAGTATTTTTATCCGAATCACCCGGTGCAAGGGAACAACCTCACCGTTGGGACGATTGCACAGGCGGTTCAGTGTGACGCGCCGGGTCTTAGTTTTTTTGACATTTTTCACGACGTTTATCAGCTTGGCGAGCGGGTGAACGAGAGCGATACGCCCAAGAGCGCAGGTGAAAAGTCGCTGGCCTATTTTGGCGCGAAGCTTTTCTTTCATGCGCAACTTTGCATGCGAAACCGTGATCGATTTGCGATTTTCCTTAAGCAGAAGCTGCGGGAAAAGTTTCGATTGATCGGGCCACGATGGGATGAGGCGTATGGACTGCCTTGCGAGCCAGCGATCGAATCGACCGACGACTATTTCTCCCACTTTCGCACGACGGCGATCAACTTGAACCTGGTCAACGGCAATGCCGAGACTGGTTTGAACATGCGTCATTTTGAGATCACGGCTGCGGGCGGTTTTATGCTTTGCTACAAGCAACCCGAGCTTGCGGAGTGTTTCGAGATTGGGAAAGAATGCGTGGTTTTTGAGAATGAGCAGGACCTGCTTGAGAAAATTGACTACTACCTTCAGCATCCCGACGAGCGCGTTGCGATTGCACAAGCGGGGCAGCATCGAACGCTTAGCGAGCACCTTTATAGCCATCGCCTGATGACGCTCATTGAGAAAATGCAACAACAGCCTGCTGCGCCGGTTACGTTTTCCAAGAATGAGTGGACCGAAGATCTCAAGCAACTGGTCCCGTCTCCGAATGTCGTGCTCGATTGCGGCGCGAATAAGGGGCAGACAGCTGGGACGTTTCGGCGGATGTATCCGACTTCTACGATCTTCAGTTTTGAGCCGGTTCGCGGGATTTACGACGAATTGGTTGAGCAAGCGAAGGCGCTTGATACGCACGCGGTGCCGCTTGCGGTTGGGGATCATGATGGGAAAGCAACGATTAACTTGACGGCTGGTCCTGAGGCGAACTCGCTTTTGGATTTTGAGCCTGGCAATCCGTGTGCGCAGTGGACGCGGGTGGTTGGAACGGAAGAGATCGACGTTTGCACGTTGGATAAGTGGTGCGAGGGAAGTGACATTGATCCGTGCAACATAGACGTAATCAAGATGGACCTTCAAGGGGGCGAGCTTGCGGCGCTTCACGGCGCTAAGAAACTCTTGAAGACGGCGAAAGCGGTTTTTATGGAAGTGAGCTTCGTGAAACTCTATAAAGACTGCCCGCTGTTTGATGAGATCGATGCATTCATGATTGGGTGCGGGTATGGACGGGTTGGACTTTATCCCTCAGATCAACCGCACAACTGGGGCGACGCCCTGTATATTAAGAAAAGCTAATCTCGAAAGAAAGCCAAACTCACGATGTTACGACGCCCTCTTCGAATCGCTACGACCGAGCAACTCATGAAATCCGTCCAGGCGGCGGGTTTTGAAGCGTACCGCCTTCCTGAAATCGAATCTGAGGACTTCCACCGTTCACTACAGCAGCGATTGAAAGATGGGCCTATCTATCGAGCGTTTCTTGAGAAAAACGATATTGACCTGTTGCTTGATTTCAACACGACGGCGCTGACATTAGTCGCACCAGAATCGGAGCCGAACAAGGTCGTACTAACGAACGCGACGCTTGGGATTCCCTATGTCTGCTGCTACCTCGACCCGATTACATCGACCATGAACCAAGTTGGCTGGGCGGATCATTGGCAGCTTCTTGAGAGCGATAGCTGGATCAAGTGGATTCCCGAGCGTGCTCACGCCAGGGAGGTCGAACGTCTTGGGGGGCGAAACGTCGTGGTTCTCCCGATGGCCATCGCGGATGATGTTTTTGACACGACTCCGGCTGAAGTGGACTATGGGGCTGCACCTGTTGCGTTTATGGGTCATCCCGCGACGTCCTGGTACACGGCGAATCACAACATCTCTTCAAACCAATTGACGGCGGCAATGACGGCGATTGCGGTGCAGACAGGGATGCCGGATGTTTGCTTTCAAGACGTATTTTATGACCTCTACGGTTTTGCCGAGCCGTCGACGGAACAAGACGGACTGCTCGGTCGCGCCCAGAAGAGCCTGGACTACTTCAATCAGAAATTCGCCTATAACGCCTTTTTGGCGATCAAGCATCGGGATCGATTCGCGCGGTTTCTTCAGGACAAGCTGGGCGACAAGTTTGAATTGATCGGAGATCACTGGGACACTCACTGGGGCTTAAAGAATACGCCGCGAATCTGGGACAAGCAGGAACTCTTTCGGC